>DATGZZ010000803.1:0-3982 GCA_035296945.1 Reyranella sp. | reverse complement strand
ATCCTGCGGCGCAACCTGCGTGTCCAGGGCCTCTATGTCGGCAACAGGCAGATGTTCGAGGCCATGAACCGCGCCATCGCGGCCGGCGGCCTGAAACCTGTCATAGACAAGGTGTTTCCTTTTGCCGAGGCCAAGGACGCCTACCGGCATCTCAAGAGCCAGAACCACTTCGGCAAGGTCGTGGTCTCACACGGGTAAGATTGTCATCCCGAGCGCAGCGAGGGACCTTTGAGGCCGCAGCAAAGGTCCCTCGCTGCGCTCGGGATGACAGCGGGAGCAGGAAGCCAATGCAGAATTTGTGGTCCGACAGCGACGCCAAGGCCGCAATCGCCCAGCACGCTACAAAAGGTATCGGCGAGGACCTCGCGCTGCGCGTCTACACGACGCGCCTGCTGGGCGGCGAGCCGCGGCTGGTGCTGCATGGCGGCGGCAACACCTCGGTGAAGACCAAGGTGGCCGATATCACCGGCTCAGCCGTCGACGTGTTGTGCGTAAAGGGCAGCGGCTGGGACATGGGCACGATCGAGGCGCCCGGGCTGCCGGCGGTGCGCCTCGACCCGTTGCGCGAGCTGGTCGGCCTGCAGGCGCTGTCCGACGAGGACATGGTCAATGTCCAGCGCTGCAACCTTTTGGACAGTAAATCGCCCAATCCTTCGGTCGAGACGCTGTTGCACGCCTTCCTGCCGCACAAGTTCATCGACCACACCCATTCCAACGCCGTGCTGGCGCTGACCGACCAGCCCGACGGCGAGGCGCTGGCGGCCGACGTCTACGGCAAGCGCGCCGCCCTGGTGCCCTACGTCATGCCGGGCTTCGCGCTCGCCAAGAAGACCAACGAAGTCGCGCGGAAGAATCCCGACGTCGAGGGATTGATCCTGCTGAAGCACGGCATCTTCTCGATGGGCGCCACGGCCGAAGAGGCCTATGTGCGCATGATCGACCTGGTGACCTTGGCGGAGAAGCGGCTGGCCAAGGCCACGCGCAAGATCTTCTCCGGCGTGTCGCTGCCCGAAAGGATCGCGGCGGTGGCCGATGTCGCGCCGATCCTGCGCGGGTTGATCTCGCTGCCGCCCAAGGACGGCGGTCGCGAGGCAGCGCAGCGCTTCGTCTTCGAGTTCCGCACCAATCCCGGCATCCTCGGCTATGTCGGCGGCAAGGAGATCGCCCGCTACAGCCAGCAGGGGCCGGTGACGCCCGATCATGCGAT
Organism: Reyranella sp.; assembly: GCA_035296945.1. Classification (GTDB taxonomy): domain Bacteria; phylum Pseudomonadota; class Alphaproteobacteria; order Reyranellales; family Reyranellaceae; genus Reyranella. The sequence continues at coordinate 2,775 of DATGZZ010000803.1, read as the reverse complement.
CCGCACCAAGGGCGTCCCGCTGGTCGTGCCGGCGCCCGAAGCGGACAAGCTCGACACGTTCAGGAAGGACGCCAAGGCGGCACTCGACAGGTTCGTCGCCGACTATCACGCCTACTTCCAGCGCCACAACGTGCGGCAGATGCCGAGCAAGACCGAGCTCGATCCCATGCCCCGCGTCGTGCTGGTGCCGGGACTGGGCCTGTTCGGCGTCGGCAACACGTCGAAGGACGCCAAGATCGCGGCCGACCTCGCCGAGACCACGGTCGAGGTGGTGGCCGATGCCGAGCGGCTCGGCACCTACGAGTGCATCCCCGAGCCCGACATCTTCGACATCGAGTACTGGTCGCTGGAGCAGGCCAAGCTCGGTGCTGTCGCAGAGAAGCCGATGGCGCGGCGCATCGCCGTCGTCACCGGCGGCGCCTCGGGCATCGGTGCCGCAACGGCGGCCGCCTTCGCCAAGGAAGGCGCCGAAGTGGTCGTGCTCGATCGCGACGTCAGCAAGGTGAAGGGCTTTGCCATCGCCTGCGACGTCACCAAGCCGGATGACGTGCGCGCCGCCTTCGACAAGATCGCGGCGACCTATGGCGGGATCGACATCGTCGTCTCCAACGCCGGCGCCGCTTGGCAGGGCCGCATCGGCGACGTGTCAGACAAGGTCCTGCGCGAGAGCTTCGAGCTGAACTTCTGGGCGCATCAGAGCGTGGCGCAGAACGCGGTGCGCATCATGCGCGCCCAGGGGCTGGGCGGCTGCCTGCTGTTCAACGCGTCCAAGCAGGCGGTGAACCCGGGGCCCGACTTCGGTCCCTACGGCCTGCCCAAGGCGGCGACGCTCTTCCTCAGCCGCCAGTACGCCCTCGACCATGGCGGCGACGGCATCCGCTCCAACGCCGTCAACGCCGACCGCATCCGCTCGGGCCTGCTGACCGACGAGATGATCGCCCAGCGATCCAAGGCGCGCGGGCTCAACGAAGCCGACTACATGGGCGGCAACCTTTTGGGCCTCGAGGTCACCGCGGCCGACGTGGCGCAGGCCTTCGTTTCGCTGGCCAAGGCGACAAAGACCACGGGCGCGGTGGTCACGGTCGACGGTGGCAACATCGCGGCAGCGCTGCGTTGAGGAATCCGCACCCCTCCCCGACGACGCCGACGGTCTAAGATCGGCCCATGCCGATCGAGATCACTCCGCTCACGCCCCACATCGGTGCGCGCCTGACAGGCATCGATGTGCGCCGGCCGCTCACGGCCGCCGAGGTCGACGCCATCGACTCCGGCATGAACCACCATGCCGTGCTCGTGCTGCCGGGACAGGACATCAGCGACGAGCAGCAGCTCGCCTTCACGCGCAATTTCGGTCCGCTCGAGGAAGGCGCCAACTCGACGGTAAAGAACTCCGAGCTGCGTCTCGACCCCGCGTTCGCCGACGTCTCCAACCTCGACAAGTCGGACCAAAAACTCACGCGCGACAACAAGCGGCGCATGGCGGCGCTGGGTAACCGGCTGTGGCACTCCGACGCCTCGTTCCGCGTCGTGCCGGCCAAGTATTCGATCCTGAGCGGGCGCATCGTGACGACCGCGGGCGGCAACACCGAGTTCGCCGACATGCGGGCCGCCTACGATGCACTCGATGCGGCGACCAAGGCCGAGGTCGAAGACCTGATCTGCGAGCACTCGCTGATCTATTCGCGCGGCCAGCTCGGGTTCACCGAGTTCCTGCCCGACGAGCGCGTGGCGATGAAGCCGGTGCGCCACCGGCTGGTGCGCACCCATCCCGGCTCGGGCCGAAAGTCGCTGTTCCTGTCGGCGCATATCGGCACCATCGTCGGCTGGCCGCAGCCTGAGGCGATGGCCTTCATTCGCGACCTGATCGAGCACGCGACCCAGCCGCAGTTCGTCTATGCGCACCGCTGGACGCAGCACGACCTGGTGATATGGGACAATCGCGCCACCATGCACCGCGTGCGCCGCTTCGACGACCTCAACATCGTGCGCGACGTGCGCCGCACCACGACCAGAAGTGACGGCCCGACGGCCGCTCAGGAAGCCGCCTGAACCTGCTCAGGGCGGAACCGCGACGCCGGGCTGCGCCAACGGCTTCAAGGTGCCATTGTCGAGAGCGCAGTTGAAGTTCGCGCCTACATAGCCAAGAAGCATTCCAAATTCGACGTCTGCCCCGCGATCCCTGAAAGTCCAGTTCGACGAACGTTTCAGCGTTGCGTGGAACAGCCGCACCGTCTTCTCGACGGATGGCTGGAGCGGCCCGCGGACCGGATCGCTTTCGAAGTCCTTGTCCGAGAATGGCCGGTCCATCGGATAGTCTTGCCTGAAAAGCTCACCCTGCCCGTCGATGGGGCCCCGCTGTGCCGCGAATTGCCGCCAACATTGGTTCGCGACAGCAGGCAGGCTGAACAAGTCCTGAGGCGACACGATGATTCCGCTCGTAGCGTCGATATTGATCGATCCGCCGGCGGAGATTCCATGAGCACCGCAGCAGAGCCACCGGTCGTACGCGGCGGAGATCAATCGCCTGGACCGGTATATCGATGTGAGAACAAGCACATCCTCGATCTTTTCATTCTCTAACAGGGTGATGGGCCGGTCGAAATCCATCGTCGCGACCACACCACCGATCCACTCGTTGTAGCGCCGCTCGGCGGGACCTTGCGGGTTTTCAAACTCCGGGTAGGTCGCAAAGACGTTGACGCTCAACCTCGAATCGTCTCTTGCTCGCACCCGAATGGCGAGAGCGCCGCAAACCTGCTTGGCATCCGCGGCCAG
>DATGZZ010000802.1:0-4754 GCA_035296945.1 Reyranella sp. | reverse complement strand
GGCTATCTGCCGCTCGCCTCGATCGGCATGATCAGCTTCTGCGCGGTCGCCAACTTCGCGCCCGGCCTCGTGCTCGGGCTCTACTGGCGGAAGGCGCATCGCTACGGCGTTGTGGCGGGCCTGGCCGGCGGCGCCGTCGTCTGGCTCTACGCGCTGCTGCTGCCGACCTTGCGCCAGACAGCGGGCGGCGGGCAGGTGGCGCCGCTGAAACCCTACCTGCCGGCCCCGCTCGCCGAGCTCGATCCGGTCGGCCAAGGCTTCGTCGTCGGCATCGTCATCAATGCGCTGCTGCTGGTCGGTGTCTCGCTGCTGGTGCGCGCGCGCGGTCCGGATGCCGAGCAGGCCGACGCGTTCGTGCTCGGGGCCGAGCCCGAGCAGCCGCAGCGCCAGGCGCCGGCCGACGCCGCGCGCATCGACGAGCTGCGCGAGCTTCTGGCCCGCTTCGTCGGCTCGGAGCGCGCCCTGCGGGCGCTGGCCGGCGACCGGCTGTCCATCGAGGTGGCGCTGACCCGGGCCGAGCGCGTGCTGTCGGGCACGCTGGGGGCGGCCTCCGCCCGCATCATCGTGGCGGCGTTCGGCCGGCGCGGCCGGCTGCTGCCGCGCAGCGCACGCGCTTTGATCGACGAGGCATCGGAGGCCATCCGCTACAACTACGACATCCTGCGCAACACGCTGGACCATGTCGGCATGGGCATCGCCGCCTTCGACCGCGACGGCCGGCTGGAGATTTTCAACGACCGTTTCACCGCGCTGCTGGCGCTCGACGATGCTTCGGTGGCGGTCGGCGTCTCGCCGCGCGAGTTCGGCGCGGCGCCCGACGTCACGGCCCTGCTCAGCCGTCCCGATGCGCCGCAGACCCACGAGATAACCACCCGCGAAGGCCGCGTCATCGAACTGCGCCTCGACCCGCTGCCCGGCGGCGGCTTCGTCGCCACCTGCAACGACGTGACGGCGCGTGTCCGTACCGCCGAGGCCCTGCGCGAAAGCGACCGCCAGCTTCGCCAGTCGACCGAGACCCTGGAGCAGCGCGTGATCGAGCGCACGGCCGAGCTGGAGGCGAGCCGCGCCGAGGCGGAGGCCGCCAACCTCGGCAAGACGCGCTTCATCGCCGCGGCAAGCCACGACCTCTTGCAGCCATTGCATGCCGCACGCCTGTTCACTGCGGCAATGATCGACCGCGATCCGGGCAACGACCTCGGCGGCAAGATCGACGCCAGCTTGGGCGCCGTGGAATCACTGCTCGATGCGCTGCTCGACATCTCCAAGCTCGATGCCGGCGCCTTCAAGCCGGAGAAGCGGCCGTTCGCCTTGCAGCCGCTGTTCGACTCGCTGGCCACCGCCTTCGCGCCGGTGGCGGCGCGGCGCGGCGTCGAGCTGGTGGTTGTGCCGACGCGCGCCTTCGTGTCGACCGATCCCGCCTTCCTGCGCCGCATCCTGCAGAACCTGCTGTCCAATGCGCTGCGCTACGGCAAGCCCGACGGTCGGCCGGCGCGGGTGCTGCTTGGCTGCCGCTGGGTCGGCGAGGAGCTGCGCATCGAGGTCAAGGACAACGGGCCGGGCATCCCCGTCGACAAGCAGGCGGTCATCTTCGACGAATTCGTGCGCCTGCAGGCCGAGGACGACGCGCCGCGCGAGGAGCGGGGCCTCGGGCTGGGGCTGGCCATCGTCGACCGTATCGCGCGCATGCTCGACCTTACGGTGGAGCTCGCGTCGGCGCCGGGTCGCGGCTCGACCTTCTCCGTGACCGTGCCGCGCGTGGCTGCCGTCGTGTCCGCGCCGGTCGTGTCGCCGGTGCCGCAGCCGACGCCGGCGGTCGAGGCCGAGAGCTTCGTGCTCTGCATCGACAACGAGGCGCGGGTGCGCGAGGCGATGGCGACCCTGCTCGGCGGCTGGGGCTGTCGCGTGGTGACGGCCGCGTCGCAAGCCGAGGCCCTGGAGGAGATCGCCCGCGCCGCTCGCTTGCCCGACCTGGTGCTGGCCGATCTACACCTTGATGAAGGGCCGGATGGTCTGGATGTCGTCGACGCGCTGCGCCGCACCTGGAATCGCGTCGTCCCCGCGGCCCTGATCACGGCCGATCGCGATCCGACTCTGCGGCTACGGGCGCGGGCGCGTCAGGTCGAGCTGCTGCACAAGCCGGTGAAACCTGCCGCGCTGCGTGCCCTGCTGCGGCTGCGCGCTGCTACCGCCGCCGGACGGATGACGGCCTGACCGCTGGGGGCGCGCCACTGGAGTGGCGCGCCCCCAGCATTAAGGCCTGACCGGCTCGGGCTGCGGAAGGGCGAGATTGCGCGCTTCGATCACTGCCTGGGTCCGCGAGCGCACGCCGAGCTTGCGCAGGATCACGGTGACATGCGCTTTCACCGTTGCCTCGCCGACACCGAGCTTGTGGGCGATCTGCTTGTTCTGGTCGCCCTGCACCATCAGCGCCAGTACGCGCCATTGCTGCGGCGTGAGCTGGGCGGCGCGCTGGGCGAAGGAATCGGCGGGGCCTGCCTCCGGCGGCGCGAAGATCTCGCCGGCCAGCACGGCGCGCACGATGCGCGCAATCTCGTCCAGCGAGGCCGACTTGTCGATATAGGCCGAGGCGCCGAATTCATAGGCGCGGCGGATGGTGGCAGGCTCGCGCGCCGCCGACACGATGATGATGGGCACCGCCGGATGATCCGAACGCAGCAGCGCAAGGCCGGTGAGTCCGTCCATCCCCGGCATGTCGAGGTCGAGCAGCAGGGCGTCGACCTCGGGCTCGCGCTCCAGCTCGACCTGCACCTCGGCGAACGTCCCCGCCATGGCGATCGCGGCGCCGGAGAACGCCTGGCCAAGGGCGGAGGCGAGCGCGTCGCGCACCATCGGGTGGTCGTCGGCGATCAGGAAGGAAAGGGCGTCGGCCATGACAAATCTTGGTCTTCACCGCGACAGCCGGTCAAGGAACGCCCATCAGCTCTTCGCGCAGCGGCGCCACCATCAGCAGCCGGCGCAGGCGATCGTTGAAGGAGATCAACCCGAAGGCGAAGGCGTTCGACAAGACCATGCGGTTTTCCACCGGGTCGCGCGGTAGGAACGGCAAGGTGTCGAAAACTTTCGACCCGGTCGCCGTGGCATCGGCCTGTGGATTGGCCGCCCCGGTGGGCCGTTCAGCCAGTCTTGTGCGCAGTGCAGCAATCTCGGCGTCCCATCCCTGGGCGCGATGGTCGGGGGTTGGATGGCCCATCAGGATGGTGCGGTAGAGATCGCCCAATCGCGCATCGAGCCGTTCCCTTGGCACGCCGGCTTCGAGCAGACGGGCATGCGTCAGCACGATCATGTCGGCCAAGGTCAAGGCGAATCCCTCCCATCGGCAGACGGCGAGCTTGGCGAGAAAGCGAGGGTCTTCAAAGGCCTGGGCACTGAGGCTGCCGAGTTCATTGCGGGCATAATCGATCACCGATCGTTGCGCCAGAAACGCCGCTTCGCTGTCGAGTAATTGGTGCAATGCAGCAAGGCTGCGCACCTTGGGCGTCGGCCGGAAGGCCTTGAGGAAGGACAGCATCTGAGGGATCAGACCTTCGACTTTGGTCGAATGGTGAGGATTCGCGGTTGCACGTACTCTGCATGTAGTAAAATAAACTAGAGCGCCGTAGCACGGCGTCTGGGGAGGACAAAGCAGAACATACGCTGCGAGTCCACGCATCTCACCGCCGAGCCAATCGCATCGGCACCGTCGCTCGTGTTCTCGCGCGCGCTCAAAAAACTGGCCAACGACAAAGGGGAGTAACGGGCATGGCTCAGAAACTCGACACTGCACAGATGCACAGATACTGGACGAAAACGTCGCGTCTGATGTGGACCATCTTCGCGTTGTGGATCGTCTTCAGCTTCGTCATTCCGCTCTTCGCGCATCAGCTCAACGCCATCAAGTTCCTGGGCTTCCCGCTCGGCTTCTACATGGCCGCGCAGGGCTCGCTGATCGCCTTCGTCGTCCTGTGCACCTGGAATGCCATCGCGCAGAACAAGATCGACGAAGAATTCGGCGTCCAGGAAGACTGAGGCGGGGGAGTTCCACATGGCCAACACCAATACGACGCAAGGCGGCTTCCTCGGCAATCTCGGGAAGATCTACCTCGGCTACACCGGCGGGTTCATCGTCTTCACGCTGATCCTGGCCGTCCTCGAGCAGATGGGCGTGCCGAACAAGATCATCGGCTACTGCTTCGTGATCCTGACGATCGGCGTCTACGCCTATATCGGCATCCTGTCGCGCACGATGGACCTGTCGGAATACTACGTCGCCGGCCGCAAGGTGCCGGCGCTGTACAACGGCATGGCCACTGGCGCCGACTGGATGAGCGCCGCCTCCTTCATCTCGATGGCGGGCGGCCTCTACCTCGGCGGCTTCAACGCCATGGGCTACGTGCTGGGCTGGACGGGCGGCTATGTGTTGGTCGGCATCCTGCTGGCGCCCTACCTGCGCAAGTTCGGCCAGTTCACCGTGCCCGACTTCCTCGGCACGCGCTACGAGGGCAACGGCGCTCGTCTGTGCGGCGTGATCGTGCTGTTCGCGGCATCGTTCACCTACATCGTCGCCCAGTGCTTCGGCATCGGCATCATCACCTCGCGCTTCCTCGGCATTTCGTTCGAGGTCGCAATCTTCGTCGGCCTGCTCGGCATCCTGGTGTGCTCGATGCTGGGCGGCATGCGGGCGGTGACCTGGACCCAGGTGGCCCAGTACATCATCCTGATCATCTCCTACCTCGTTCCGGTGATCTGGCTGTCGA
>DATGZZ010000801.1:0-7285 GCA_035296945.1 Reyranella sp. | reverse complement strand
ATGCGTTGCCGCAAGCCCTGGTCGAGATTGGGTGCCGGCGCCACCTCGACGACCTTCTGATTACGCAATTGCACCGAGCAGTCGCGCTCGAACAGGTGCACGACATTGCCCTGGCCGTCGCCCAGCACCTGGACCTCGATGTGGCGCGGCCGCGGCACGGTCTTCTCCAGGAAGAGGGCGCGATCGCCGAACGCGGCCTCGGCCTCGCCCTGGCAGCGCGCGAAGGCCTCGTCCATCTCCTCGGGCCTGGTCACGGCACGCATGCCGCGCCCACCGCCGCCGGCCGAGGCTTTCAGCATCACCGGGTAGCCGATGGCCTTGGCCTCCGCCTTGGCGTCGTCGCTCGAGGCGAGCTTGGGCGCACCTGGGATGACCGGAATGCCCTGCGCCTCAGCGAAGGCGCGCGCTTCGACCTTGTCCCCGAACAGTTTCAGGCTGGCGGGTGATGGGCCGATGAACCGCAGTCTCTCGGTCTTGCAGCGCTCGGCGAAAAGCGTGTTCTCCGACAGGAAACCGTAACCGGGATGAACGCAATCGCAGCCGCTTGCCTTGGCTGCGGCAATGACTGCCTCGATGTCGAGATAGCCGCGCACCGCATCGCCGCCGATTTCGCGCGATGCGCCCGCGAGCTTGGTGTGCAGCGACATCGCATCGGCCCGGGTGAAGATCGCGACCGAATCGACGCCAAGCGACGCCGCAGCTCGGGCAACACGGATCGCGATCTCCCCGCGGTTGGCGATCAGGACGCGCTTGAACATCGATCCGTCTCCTCAGGTCTTCCGGACGCCGGCTTCCAGCCGGCTCATGATCATGAGCCGGCTGGAAGCCGGCGGTCCGGAAGATCATGACAGTTTGTACACGCGCTTGGCCGTGCCGCTGAACAAAGCAGTCTTCTCACCGGCGGAAGCGCCTGCCGCCATCCGCTTGAAGGCGTTCCACAGCGTGGCGTAGCCGTTGGAGATCTTGTCGACCGGGAAATTGCTCTCGAACATGCAGCGGTCGGCGCCAAACGCTTCTATGCAGGTCTTGATCCACGGCCCCCAGGCATCGGCGATCTCCTGCGAGGAGGGCGGGGCGGGGCGCTTCATGTGCTCGACGAACGGGCCGATATCCATGCCGAGCCCGCCCAGCTTCACCACGACATTGGGGCAACGCGCCAGCTCGACCATGTCTGCCTTCCAGGCGGCGAACAGTGCATCCGTCTTGCCGGCATACGGCCCGATGCCCAGCGGTCCGCCGCAGTGGTTCAGGATCATGGTGGTGCCCGGCACGGCCTTGGCCAGCGCCGTCACTTCCTTGACCTGCGGATGGTACTGCCAGGCCTCGTAGGTCAGGCCGAGCTTGCCGAGCTCGGCCACGCCGCCGCGATAGTTGGCCTCAGCGTAGAGGCCCTGCGGCGGGTTGGTGTGGGCGTTGCGCACGTCGGGGCTGGGATCCCAGCCGCCGGCATGGCGGATGCCGCGGAAGCGGCCGTTGCCCGCCGCGATGTGCGCCTCCAGCACCTCACGGGCGCGCGCGCCCAAGGTCATGTCGACGTAGGAGATGATGCCGGCGCAGGCCCGCGTCGGCCCATAGAGGCCGCTCGCGCTCATGGCCGCGACGCCATTCGCGAACTCGGTCTCGCCGACCGGCCTCATCTCCTTCGGCCCGTCGGCGCGGTACATCGAGCGGCAGTCGATATAGACCGTGGCGGTGATGTTGTGGCCCGTGCCGGTGTCGGCCACCAGCTCGTCCAGCAGGTAGCGATGGTTGGCGTGGTCCCACAGGTGATGGTGCGGATCGACGATCGGCAGGTCGGGCTCGAGGATCGGCTCCTTCGGCCGCTTGGCGAGCCAGGTGTCGTCGGGCACGTAGGCGCGGCGCTGCCGCTCGACGGTGGGGGCGTTGGCCATCAGGGCAACCTCGGTTGATGGAACTTGTAGGGCGGATAGTCCTTGTCGATGTCCGAGACGACTTCGACGATCGCCGGCGAATCGGCGGCCAGCGCCTCGCTGAGCGCGCCGCGGAAGGCGTCGGCCGTCTCGACCCGCCACGCCGGCACGCCGAACGAGCGGGCATAGGCCTGGAAGTCGGGATTGTGCAGCACCGCGCCGGAATGGCGGCCCTCGTAGAGCCGCTCCTGGTCGCGCTTCACGTTGCCGTAGGAGGCGTTGTTCACCAGCACCGTCACCAGGTTGATACCGAACTGCTTGGCCGTCGACAGATCGGAGCCGCCGAACAGGAAGCCGCCGTCGCCGGTCACCGACACCACCGGCCGGTCGGGGTTTGCCACCTTGACGCCGAGCGCCGTCGGGAAGCCGTAGCCCAAGGTGCCGGAGAAGCCGGAGCTCACCAGCCGGCGCGGCTGGTGCACCGGATAGCCGTACCAGAGGATGTAGCCCAGCTGCGTGACCTCATCGACGACGATGCCGTCGTCGGGCAGCGTCTCGCGGATCACCTTCATGTACGAATACTGCGGGTCGGCCTTGGCGATCGCGGCCTGTGCGGCGTCCTTGGCGGTGGCAATCGCGGCGCGCCAGTCCTTGCCGTCCTTGCGCGCCACGGCCGAGGTGAGGGCGCGCGTGCCGTCCGCGGCGTCGGCCACGATCGCCACGTTGACGGCAAGCCTGCGGTGCTCGGCCGGATCGAGGTCGATGCGCGCGGTCTTGAGCCCGGCCGGCGCCGGTGCCCAGCGCGCGATCGGCGTGTCGAGGCGCGTGCCGATGCCGATCAGAAGGTCGGTCTTGTCCCATAGCTCGAAGCCGCCGACCGTGTTCAGCGACAGCGGATGGCGCGAATCGACCACGCCCTTGCCCATGCGGTACGACACGACCGGCGCGCCGATCTTCTCGGCCAGCGCCAGGATCTCCGGCCCGGCATCGACCGCGCCGCCGCCGATCCAGATCATCGGCGCCTTGGCCGCGTCTACAAGCTTGGCGAGGGCGGCGATCTTGTCGGGATCGGGTTCGGGATTCTTGCGCTTGCCGAGCGGGTCGATGGGCGTCACGTCGGCCGTGGCGGGGAACATGTCCCACGGCATCTCGACGGCGACCGGCCCCGGCCGGCCCGAGGTCATCGCCTGGAAGGCGCGCGCCATGACCTGCGGCGCCTCGGTGGGATGTTCTATGCGCTCGGCGAACTTCAGCAGCGTCTTCAAGGTGGCGAGCTGGTCCGGCATCTCGTGCAGTTGCCCGCGGCCGCGGCCGATCATGGCGCTCGGCACTTGGCCCGTGATGCACATCACCGGCGCATTGACGCCCCACGCCGTGGTCAACGCGCCCATGGTGTTCATCACGCCCGGCCCGGGCACCACGGTGAAGGCCGACGGCTTGCCGGAGGACTGCGCGTAGCCCAGCGCCATGTACGCCGTGGTCTGCTCGTGCCGCGCGTTGATCACCTTAAGCCGGTTGGCGTTGCGCGCGAACGCGTCGAACAGGCCGTACATCTGCACGCCCGGCAGGCCGAAGATGGTGTCGATGCCGTGCCGCAGCAGGGAATCGACGATGGCGTCGCCGCCGGTCATGCGTGGCATGGGGTACTCCTAAGCTGTCTTGCTGCGGATGAAGGTGCCAATCTCGATGCAGCCGTCGCGTCCTTCCGAGAGGATGGGGGCGAACAACGGGAAGACGTGCAGCTGGTTGGGCCAGATCGCGAGGCGCGCATCGACGCCCGCGGCATGCATCTTCTCGGCGATGCGGATGGCGTCGTCGAGCAGCGTCTCGGCCGTGCCGACCTGCACCAGGGTCGGCGGCAGGCCCTTCAGGTCGGCATGCAACGGCGCGGCGAGCGGCGTCTTGGGATCCTTGCCATTGAGGTACATCTTGGCCATCCACAGCAGGCCGTCCTTCTGCACCATGGGATCCTGCGCCGACCGTGTCGTGAGGCTGTTGCCCAGGCCTTCGAGGTCGACCCAGGGCGAGATCGCCACGGCGCAGGCCGGCAGGCCGAGCTTCTTGTCGCGCAGGTTGACCAGGGTGGCGATGGTGAGCCCGCCGCCGGCGGAATCGCCGGCGATTGCCAGACGATTGGCGGCGAAGCCCTGCTGCAGCAGCCAGCGCCAGGCGGCGGCCGCGTCATCGATCGCAGCAGGGAAGGGATGCTCGGGCGCCAGCCGGTAGTCGATCAGCAGGACCCTGGCCGCCGACGCCGCGGAAATGTCGTAGGCGAGCCGCCGGTGGGTGTTGAGCGAGCCGATGGCATAGCCGCCGCCATGCAGGTAGAGGATCGCCCGCCCGGTGTCGCAGCCCGGCGCCATCACCCATTCGGCGGACACGCCGCCGGCATCGACCTTCTCGCACTTGGCGTCCGGCGCGCCGCCCAGGAAGACGGCGGTCTTCTCGAAGCGGGCGCGTGATTGCGCCACGTCGTAGTCGGGCGGCACCGCGCGCGAGCGCAGCAGGTTGACCAGGCCGTCGAGCTGGGTGGCGGTCATGATGGGCGTTCCTCGTGCTTGTTGCCGCCAGCTTTCGGCAACCGGCCCGCCACTTCAAGCCGACATGCGGCTCATTCTGGGGAGCTGTCCGCGCCGTGGAACTGGCCCGTCCGGCAAGTCCGGGGCATCGCCGAGCTCACGCCTGATCCAGTTCCGGAACGCGGCGACTTCAGGTCGAGTGCGGGATTGGCCCTCAGTCACCAGCCAATACCCTGTCGCACAAAGCCTTGGCGGACCGAGCACCGTAACCAGCTGGCCGGCGGCGAGTTCGGCTTCGACCAATGGCAGGCGCCCCATCGCGATGCCGAGTCCCGCCGCCGCCGCTTCCAGCGCCATCTGGATGGTGTCGAAACGCGGCCCGCGGATCGGCAGCGGAAGGTCGACCCCGGCGAGCTTGCTCCAGGCGCCCCAGTCCTCGCGGGCATCGACGACGTGGAGCAGGACCTTGCCGCCGAGGTCTTCGGCAGACCTGATCTTGGCGGCCAAGGCAGGGGCGCAGACCGGGACCAGCGACTCGCGCACCAGGCAGGTCGCATCGAGTCCCGGCCAGTCGCCCCGGCCCATGCGGATCGCGACGTCGATGCCGTCGCGTGGAAACTCGACCAGCCGATGGTTGGTGTCGACCGAGACCTCGATGTCGGGATGCCGATCGCTGAACCGCACGAGCCGGGGCAGCAGCCAGCGGACACCGAAGGTGGGCGAGACGCTGACGGCAAGCCTGCCCGTCGGCTTGCGCCCCGGCACCGCGTTGCTTGCGCCCACGATCATCTCCAGGGCCGCGCGCACCTGCGGCAAGTAGGCGGCGCCGGCGGCGGTTAGCGTCAGGGTGCGATTGCCGCGCAGGAAGAGGTCGACGCCAAGCCACGCTTCCAAGGTCAATACGCCGTGGCTGATGGCGCTCGGTGTCAGGTTGAGCTCCTCGGCCGCGGCCTTGAAGCTCAAATGGCGGCCGGCCGCCTCGAACAGGCGCAACGAATTGAGCGGCGGGAGCCGATACGCCATGCCATCGACAGTCGAAGACGCGAGCCGCGACGGCAAGAGAGTAAGGCGAATGGCCGGATGAGCAATTCTCGGGCTGCCGGCGGGGTTCTAGGCCAGCGCCGACGCGCGCCCGACGCTGGCGTCGTTGATAGGGAAATGCAGCAGGGCCGCCATCAAGCCGGCCAAGGCCGTCGCGATCCACAGCGGCGTGTACGAGCCCGTCAGGTCGTAGACCACGCCGCCGACGCCGGCGCCGAGGAACGACCCTATCTGATGGCTGAGGAAGCAGATGCCGAACAATGTGCCGAGATGCTCGGTGCCGAATATCTTCGCGACCAGGCCGCTGGTGAGGGGCACGGTGCCGAGCCAGGTCAAGCCCATGATCGCCGCAAAGGCCAGGACCGACATGTCGGTCTTCGGCAGGAAGAAGAACACGGCGATGGCCACTCCGCGGATGAGATAGAGCCAGCCCAGCACGTACTGCTGACGCACCCGGCCGCCCAGCCAGCCGCAGGCCCAGGTGCCGAACATGTTGAACAGGCCGATCAACGCCAGCGCCGTCGCCCCGAGGCCCGCCGGCATGTTGCACAGCACGAGGTATCCCGGGAGGTACGTCGCGATGAAGGCAAGCTGGAAGCCGCAGGTGAAGAAACCGAGCGTGAGGAGAATGTAGCCGCGATGGCGGCAGGCGAGCGCCAGCACGTCGCTGAGCGAGTAGGCCAATGGTGGCGGGCCGCTCGCCGGGACGCCGCGACGCCGGTCGAGGACGAGGCCGAGCGGCGACACGGCTACCATCAGGACGGCGAGCGCCAGCAGGGCGACCGAGAGGCTGGAGGCTTCGCTGAGGAGCTGCGTCGCGGGCACCAGGGCGAACTGGCCGAACGATCCGCCGGCGCTCGCCAGGCCCATCGCCATGCTGCGGTGCTCGGGCGTGGCGACCCGGCCGACCGAGGTCAGGACGACGGCGAACGTCGTGCAACTCACGCCAATGCCCACGAGCAGGCCCATGCCGATCACCAGCAGGAAGCCCGTGGAGGCATTTGCCGCCAGCGTCAGGCCGGCGGCGAACGCCAACGCGCCGAAGCCGACAACGGGCGCCGCGCCGTAGCGGTCGGCGGCGGCACCGGCAAAGGGCTGGGCGAATCCCCAGACCAGGTTGTGCAGGGCGATCGCAACGGCGATGGTGCTGAGCGATAGGCCGCGATCGAGGGCGATCGGATCGACGAACAGGCCGAATGTCTGGCGGATCCCCATGGCCGCGCTGAGGATGAGGGCGCCGGCGACGATGACCGGCGTGGCTGTGTTGCTCTGACCCATCGAATGGCTGCTCCTGGCTCGCGTCGCGGAAATCTGGCGACGGCCTGCCGGCAAGGCAAAGGAGAAGGATTCGATGACGGATGAACGATCCTGCTTTGAACGTATACTCGCGCCTTGATCGGAGACTTGCCCATGCCGGACGTTGCCAGCCTTTCCCTGCTCGACGAGGTCAAACTGCAAGCCCAGGTGATCCTGCCGGTGCTGCGCGCGCTGCGGGCCGAGATCGGCAAGGACAAGGCCGACCGCATCGTTGGCGATGCGCTGCGAAAGTGGGCGCGCGATCTCTATCATCGCATCGGCGACGGCAAGGCCGGCACGCCGCGCGAGAAATGGGATGCGGTGTGGGCCGACGACATGCGCCCACGCATCGGCGACTCAGTCGACCGCGACATGCTGAAGGACGACGGCACGGTGCGCGAATACAACGTCACGCGCTGCCAGTACGCCGAGTTCTTCCGGGGCCTGGGTGAGCCCGAGCTGGGCGCCATCCTGCTGTGCGATTCGGACTTCCACATCGCCGAGGTCGGCGGTGCCAACGTCGAGTTCAAGCGCACCCAGACCATCATGCAGGGCGCC
>DATGZZ010000800.1:0-3936 GCA_035296945.1 Reyranella sp. | reverse complement strand
AGCGCGCCAAAGTCACGTGCGGGCGGAACTTGCGGCGCTCGACCTCGATGCCGCAGTTGCGCGCCACGGTCGAGACCTTCTGGTGCAGCCAGTCCAGCCGGTCGCTCCTCTCGACGCTGGTGACCAGGGCGCGCGGCTGTTTGCCGCTCGAGAACTGTTGGACGCCGGCGATGGCGATCGAGAACGGCGGGCCGGCGATGTCCGACAGCTCTTCCTCGAGGTCGCGCAGGACGCCGCCCTGCACCTCGCCCGCGAAGCAGAGCGTGACGTGGAAATTCTCCGGCGCCACCCAACGCGCATCGGGCACGCCCGACTGCAGCGCAACCAAGCCATCGGTGATTTCTTCAGGGACGGGCAGGGCGACGAAGAGGCGGGGCATGGGCAGACGCGGCATGGTCGTCCAGATTCTTGATCACGAAAGGCAGGATGCGCTCGACGATCACGTCGACGCCTTTGGGGTTGGGATGGATGCCGTCGGGCTGATTGAGCGCCGGATCGGCCGCCACGCCGTCGAGGAAGAAGGCATAGAGCGGCACGCCGTGCTTGTCGGCCAGGCGCTTGTAAATCCCGTCGAACTGCTGGGCGTACTCCGATCCGTAGTTGCGCGGCGCCAGCATGCCGGCCAGCCAGACCGTGACGCCGGCCGCCTTGAGCTTGGCGATGATGCCATCGAGGTTGCGCTCGGTCGTCGCGGGGTCGGTGCCGCGCAGCACGTCGTTGCCGCCAAGCTCGACGATCACGATGTCGGGCTTGTCGGCCATCATCCAGTCGATGCGCTCCAGCCCGCCCGCCGTGGTGTCGCCCGACACGCCGTGATTGATGATGGCGACGTTGCGGCCTTCCTTCTTGAGGGCGGCCTCGAGCCTGGCCGGCATCGCCTGGGCCGGGCTGACGCCGTACCCCGCCGCCAGGCTGTCGCCCAGGATCGCGAGCTTTATAGGCGCGGTTTGTGCATTCGCCCCCAACAGGCACAAGCCAAGCCACAGGATCGCGAGCAGCAGCGAATTGACCGCTGCCGCAAAACGACCATATCCAGTCCTGAGATTCATGTTCTCTCTTTCGGAGCCCGCTTGACCGTCCCGTCCCACGCCCGCGAGCCTATCGTCCGCCTCTCCGACGTCCATCTCGACATGGCAAGCGATGCCGGCACGGTCAATATCCTGCGCGGCGTCACTCTCGACATCGCCGTGGGCGAAATTGCGGCCGTCGTCGGTCCCTCGGGCGCCGGCAAATCCAGCCTGATGATGGTGGCGGGCGGCCTGGAGCGCGCCACCTCGGGCCGCGTCGAGGTCGCCGGCAAGGATCTCGGGCCGCTCGACGACGATGCCCGGGCGCGTCTGCGGCGCGACCACATCGGCATCGTCTTCCAGGGCTTCCATCTCATCCCGACCATGACGGCGCACGAGAACGTGGCGCTGCCACTCGAATTCGCCGGCCGCTCGGACGCCTTCGAACTCGCCGAAGCGGCGCTGCGGCGCGTCGGGCTCGGCCCTCGCATCGGCCACTACCCGGCGCAGCTCTCGGGCGGCGAGCAGCAGCGCGTGGCCGTCGCCCGCGCTTTCGTCAGCCGGCCCAAGCTCCTGCTGGCCGACGAGCCGACCGGCAATCTCGACGGCACCACCGGCCGGCAGGTCATGGACCTGCTGTTCGAGCTGGCCCGCGCCGACGGCACGACGCTCATCCTGATCACCCACGACATGGCACTGGCCGCGCGCTGCGATCGCATCCTGCGCATCGCCGACGGCCTGGTGGTCGGCGACGAACGCACGCCGGCCGCGCTGGCCGCGCAATGAACCTCGCCTTCCGCCTCGCGCGGCGCGAGATGCGCAGCGGGCTGGGCGGCTTTCGCCTGTTCATCGCCTGTCTCGCCCTGGGCGTGGCGGCGATCGCGGCCATCCTGTCGTTCAGCCGCGCCGTCGAGGAAGGCTTACGCGCCGACGCCCGCGAGATCCTGAGCGGCGACATCGCCGTCTCGCTGCTCTATCGCGAGGCAACGCCCGAGCAGATCGACTACATGAAGTCGCGCGGCGAGCTCGTGCGCTGGATCGACAGCCGCGCCATGGCGCGGCCGGACAAGCCCGACGGGCGGGCGACCCTGGTGCAGCTCAAGGCGGTCGAGCGGGGCTATCCGCTCTACGGCAGCATCGAGCTCAAGGACGGCCTCTCGCTTGCCGATGCGCTGGCCGACAAGGACGGCGTGTGGGGCGCGGTGGTCGAGGAGTCGGCGCTGCGCCGCATGAGCATGGCGGTGGGCGAGCGCGTGAAGGTGGGCGACGTCACCGTCGAGGTGCGCGGCATCATCGCCCGCGAGCCCGACCGCGGACTGAACGCCTTCGCGAGCCTGGGGCCGCGCCTCATGATCTCCTACGAGGCGGTGTCGGCATCGGGGCTGGTGCAGCCCGGCAGCCTGTTGAACTACGAATATCGCCTGCGCCTGCCGCCGGGCATCTCCGACGTCGTCGTCATCGACGGCCTGAAAAGCCGCTTCCCGGAGGCGGGCTGGCGGGTGAGGGGGCTCGCCGAGGCGGGCGGCGGCATCCGTTTCTGGCTCGACCGCCTGACGCAGTTCATCGGCCTGATCGGGCTGTCCTCGCTGCTGGTCGGCGGGGTGGGCGTGGGCAACGCCATCTCGAGTTTTCTGGCCGGGCGGCTGCGTACCATCGCCATCCTGAAGTGCCTGGGCGCACCCGAGCGCCTGGTCTTCTCGACCTATCTCATCCAGCTCTCGGCGCTCGCCTTGGTCGGCGTGGTGTTGGGCCTGGTGATCGGCGCCGCCCTGCCGTTCGTCGCCCAGTCGGTGATCGCCGACGTCCTGCCGGTGCGGGCCCGGGTGGCGCTCTATGCCTGGCCGCTCACGATCGCGGCGATCTTCGGCCTGCTGGTCTCGCTGCTGTTCGCCCTGATGCCGCTGTTGCGCGCCCGCCGCGTCTCCGCCGCCACGCTGATGCGGGGCGCCGTCGTCCAGGGCGGCAGCCTGGTATGGCGCGACGCGCTGCTGATCGGCGCGGTGGCGCTGGCGCTCGCGGGCTTCACCATCTTCACCGCCGACAGCCGGCGCATCGCCGGCTGGTTCGTGCTGGGCGCGATCGGCGCCTTCATCGCCTTCCCGCTGCTGGCGCGGCTCCTGATGCTGGCCGCCGCGCGCACCGGCAAGCCCAAGCTGGCGGGGCTGCGGCTGGCGCTCGCCAACCTGCACCGGCCGGGCGCGCCCACGCCCATCGTCATGCTGTCGCTGGGGCTCGGGCTCACCGTGCTGGTGGCGACGGCGCTGATCGAGGGGAACCTGCGCGAGCAGATCACCAAGCGCATCCCAAGCGATGCGCCCGCTTTCTTCTTCGTCGACATCCAGTCGACCCAGATGCCGGCTTTCGAGAAGGCGCTCGCCGCCATCCCCGGCGCGGGGCCGCTCGACAAGGTGCCGTCGCTGCGCGGGCGCATCACCAGGATCGGCGGCAAGCCGGTGAACGAGGTCGCCGTCCCGTCGGATGCGCGCTGGGCGATCGACGGCGACCGCGGCGTGACCTACTCGGCGACGCCGCCCGAGGGCTCGCGCATCGTCGCCGGCGAATGGTGGCCGGCCGACTATCGCGGGCCGCAGCTCATCTCCTTCGACGAGGCGCTGGCCAAGGCGTTCGGGCTGGGGCTGGGCGACACCATCACGGTGAACGTGCTGGGCCGCGACATCGAGGCCAAGATCGCCTCCTTGCGGCGCATCGAATGGACGACGCTCACCATCAACTTCGTGTTCGTCTATTCGCCGGGCCTTCTGGACAAGGCGCCGCACACCTTCCTCGCCACGGTGAAGGCGACGCCCGAGGCCGAGGATGCGATCTTCAAGGTGGTTACCGACCAGTTCCCCAACGTCACCGTGGTGCGCATCCGCGACGCCATCGAGACGGCGGCGAGCGTGCTGGGCAATATTGGGCTGGCCAGCCG
>DATGZZ010000799.1:0-2359 GCA_035296945.1 Reyranella sp. | reverse complement strand
GAAATCGCGCGTTATCGACATGTCTCCGACGAATCGGGCCGATGGCTCGAGGTCGAGTTCTGCCGGCGCTGCGGCACGAACCTCGGTTTCACCCTCAAGGCGGTTCCCGGCGTGCGCACTTTGCCGGCTGGTGCATTCGACGATCCGACCTGGATCAAGGCGGAACGCTACAAGTTCCGCCATGTCTTCCTGCGATCGAGGCGAGAGTGGTCGGACCTCTCGCCCCACGTCGAGCAATACGAGCGGCACTTCCGCTCGTAGGACTTTCCTCCCCATCGTCTTCGATGGAGAGGTGGCCCGAAGGGCCGGAGGGGTCATGAGCCTTTGACTCATGACCCCTCCGCCCGCTGCGCGGGCACCTCCCCAGCTTCGCTGGGGAGGAAGGAGGAGATCAGTCGGCAGCCTTGGCCAGCGGCTCCAGCGCCTCCAGCACCTTCGGCGGCGACATGGGCAGGCTGTAGAGACGCAAGCCCAGGGCGCCGTGCATGGCATTGGCGACGGCCGCCATCACCGGCACCAGCGGCACCTCGCCGACGCCACGAACGCCCTGCGGATGCTTGGGGTTCGGGATCTCGATCATGACGGCGTCGAGCTTGGGCAGGTCCGACGTGACGGGCATGCGATAGTCGAGGAAGCCGGCGTTATCGAGCTTGCCGTCCTTGTTGTAGATGTACTCCTCGCTCAGCGCCCAGCCGATGCCCTGGGCGACGCCGCCCTGGATCTGGCCCTCGCAGTAGTCGGGATGGATCGCGCGGCCGACATCCTGGAAGGCGGTGTAGCGCGTGACCCAAGCGCGACCGGTATCGGGATCGACCTCGACGTCGCAGATATGCGTGCCGAAGCCGCCTTCGGCGCCGGCCGTGTTGCTCGACGAGCCGGCGCCGATCGGGCCGCCGGTCTCGCTCGCCTTGGCGGCGATCTGGGCGAGCGACAGCGGCTCGAACTTGCCGGCGTTGTCGCCGGCCGGACGGGCAAAGCCGTTGTCCCAGCTGACCGCCTCGGGCTCGATCTTCCAGATCTTGGCCGCGCGCTCGCACAGGGTCTTGATGACCTTCTCCGCCGACTGCGTGACCACCATCGCCGAGGCGAAGGTGACACGGCTACCGCCGGTCAGGTTGGAAAAGCCGATGCTGCTGGTGTCGCCGATCAGCACCTGGATCTTGCTGTGGTCGATGCCCAAAAGCTCGGCGGCGATGTTGGCCGTCGAGGCACGCGAGCCGCCGATGTCCGGATGGCCGGTCATCACAACGATGGAGCCGTCCTCGTTGACGCTCATCTGTGCGCTCGACTCGCCGCCGGCGTTGAACCAGTAGCCGCTCGCCACGCCGCGGCCCTGGTTGGGACCGAGCGGCGCCTTGTAATGCGGATGGGCAAGCGCCTGCTTCACAGTCTCCTGGTAGCCCATGACCGGATAGACCGGACCATGCACCGCCTTGGTGCCCTGCTTGGCGGAGTTCTTGAGGCGGAGCTCGAGCGGATCCATGCCGAGCTTCTCGGCGAGCTCATCGAGCACGCATTCGACGGCATAGGCGCCGATCGGCGCGCCAGGGGCGCGGTAGGCGGCGACCTTCGAGCGGTTGGAGACGACGTCGTAGCCTAGCGTATGGGCGTTCGCGATGTCGTAGGGGCCGAAGGCGCAGCCGGCGGCGCCGCGGATCGGCGATCCCGGGAAAGCGCCGGCCTGCAGCCAGTAGGTGCCCTGGCCGGCGACGATGGTGCCATCCTTCTTGGCACCGATCTTGACCTTGCTCATCGAACCCGAGGTCGGACCGGAGGCGCGGAACACTTCTTCACGCGACATCACCATCTTGACCGGCCGGCCTGACTTCTTGGCCAGCACCAGCGCCAGCGGCTCGAGGTAAACGATGGTCTTGCCGCCGAAGCCGCCGCCGATCTCGGCCGGGATGGCGCGGATGTCGCTCTGCTGAATGCCCGTCAGCAGGGCGGACATGGCGCGGACCATGAACTGGCCCTGGCTCGAGCTCCAGATCGTGGCCTTGCCGTCGACGACGCTGACCAGGCAGGCATGCGGCTCGATGTAGCCCTGGTGCACCGCCTCGGTCTCGAAGCTGCGCTCGACGATCACGTCGGCTTCCTTGAAGCCCGCCTCGACGTCACCCTTCTTGTGCTCGAGGGTGCCGGCGATGTTGGAGGGCTTGCCGTCGAACTTGATGTGGTCGTGGAGCGGCGCGGCGCCGGGCTTCATCGCGTCCTTGATGTTGATCGCCCAGGGCAGCACCTGGTAGTCGACCTTGATCAGCTTCAGCGCTTCCGCGGCGACCGCCTGCGAGATCGCGGCGACGGCGGCGACCGGATGGCCATGGAACAGGGCCTTCTCACGCGCCATGACGTTGCGGCA
>DATGZZ010000798.1:0-2363 GCA_035296945.1 Reyranella sp. | reverse complement strand
TGACGATGCGCCAGTCGGTCATCTCGGTGTCGCCGACGGCAAGTCCGTAGATCGCCCAGCTCGAGCCATGATCGTGCGGCTGGCCGTGCGCCGGCTTCTCATAGACATGGCCGCAGATGCAGAAGCCGGTTTCGGGATCCTCGTACAGGACCTTGCGCGGCTTGCAATCCTCGGCCCGCAGGTGCTTGTCGATGAAGTCCTTGTCGAGCAGGACCTTGGACACGAGCTTTACGACGGCCTGCTTGCCGCCAACGCCGGGATCTGCCTTCAGGGCGGTGCGGATGTCGTCGCTCAGCTGCTCGAGCGTATAGGCCATGGGTTCCTCCGTAAGGACGCGTTGCCGAAGTCTAGCTCAGCTGGCCGGCTTGTGTCCCACGACGCAGTGCATGGGATGAGCCATGAAAAGGAGACCCTGCCTTGCAGCAACGTCACGCGCGGCCTGCCAGGCTGCCGTCTCCGACGGCGAGAGCTGCGCCACGAGGTGATCCTCGCGGTAGCGCCAGATCGGCCCCTCGGGCCGGTCGAGCGTCACCAGCGCGGGAAAGCAGGTGAGGTCGCTGAGGCCGGCCTGCCGGGCGCGCCGGTAGAGGCTGGCATCGGCCACACCCCTGGCGGCGACCGACTGCGGCGGCGTGAGCGCTCGCTGACGCAGCGCCTCGGGCACGTCGGCGCTCCACCATTGCGGCAGGTCGATCGACCGCACGATCACGCCGACGCGGCCGCCCGGCCGGGCCACACGCAGCGTCTCGGCAAGCGCGCGGTCGGCATCGCATTCCTCGAGCACCGTCACCGAGAAGATGCAGTCGAACGATGCGTCGGCGAACGGCAATGCTTCCGCGTTGCCGGGCGCGAAGCGGATCAGGCCATCGACGCCGTCCGCTTTCGCCAGCGCCTGTGCTTCGCGCAGCAGGAACGGATTGGTGTCGATCGCCGTGATGGCGTTCGCGGCTCCCAGGCGCCGGGCGAGCAAGCGGTCAAGCGAACCCGCGCCGCAGCCGACATCGAGGATCGCCTCGCCCGGCCGGGGCGCCATCAGGTCGATCAGGGTCCTGAACATCGCCTGGTAGGTCGGCGCGCGGGCGCGATCCTCCAAGGTCGCGACACCGCCGAGATGAGCTCCTCCCAGAGTGATGACCGTGAATTGCCGCGCCAACCGCTCGATCGCCGGCGCCCATTGCGACGGCGCCAGGAAGAACGGCAGCAGCATCAAGGCCGGGCCGCTGCCCTCGATGCGATAGGTGATGCCGGCATGGACGCCCTCGCGGGGTACGCTCGTCGGAACGTCGGCCCTTAGCTTGCCAAGGAAGCCGGACATCGCCTGGACGATCTCGTCGGTGCGGTCGGCCACGACGTCGGCCCAGCCGGGCGCATCGTAGCCCGCGAGCACGACCCGCCGCGACCCGGGCAGCCGCGCCTCGGCGCGCGCGGTCACCTCAGCCGTCAGGCCGCCCTCGCCGCTGATCATCAGCAGCCGCTCAGGCAGCGCCCCGAAGGCAACCGGATCGAGACGGGTCGGCACGCACAGCACGATCCCGGAAAGCCGCTCGCCGAACGTTGACACGAGCGGGGCGATGTCGCCGGGCATCTGCGTGGCGACATGCGCGGCGCCGATGCCGAGATGATCCCATAGCGCCAATAGCCGGTCAGTGGGTGTCATCTACTCGATCCCGTTGCGGCCACGCCTGAGGAAAGCCGGCCGCGCACTCAGCCGCTCGTAGTAGGCCGCGACATGGGGAAAGGACGGCCGCTCGAACGGCGTCATGAACCAGCGGTTGACCGACAGGCCGATTGGGATGTCCGCCAGGGTGAAGGCGGCGCCGGCGACATGGCCGCCGGTGCGCGCGAGCTGGCCGTCGAGGATCGCCACCATGCGCGTCCACTGCTTCTTCGATGCCTCGATCTCGCGCGCATCATGGAAGGCCGGGTTCTTACGCACGATCGCCGAGAAGGCATAGCGCCAGGCGCTGTTGAACTCCGTCGCCTGCCAGTCGATCCAGCGGTCGACCTCGGCGCGCCTCTGCGGTTCCGTCGGCAGCAGCGCTTCGGCCGCCCATTTGTTGGCGAGATAGCGGATGATGCTGTTGCTCTCCCACAGCACGAAGTCGCCGTCGACGATCACCGGCACCAGGCCATTCGGGTTCTGTTCGAGCTCCGGGCCGTCGTCAGCGCGCGTGTAGGCGATGGCGATCTCCTCGCAGGTCCACAGCACCTTGCGCACGTTGATCGACGAGGCCTTGCCGACGATGCGGATCACAGGAATGCCCTCATAAGAACGAGAGGCCGCCGCTCAGCGCCACCGTCTGGCCGGTCATGTACTCGGTGCCGATCAGCATCATCACGACCTGCGCACACTCCTCGGGCGT
>DATGZZ010000797.1:0-4547 GCA_035296945.1 Reyranella sp. | reverse complement strand
TGCTCGAGCATCAGCAACCGCGCGCCGGCTTCTCTGGCCAGAACGTCGCTTGCCAACAGGCGGGTGATGTCGAAGCGCGCCTCGCGGACCGACACGGACAGCTCCTGCGGTCCCATCAGGTCGGCCCAGCGATCGCGCTCGAGGTCGGTGGCACCATAGCGCGCCCAGTAGCGCCGGTTGTTGACGCTGGCATTGAAGGTCGGGCCGGTCGCCTTGTCGGCGATCCAGGGCTGGCGCAGCGGCCAGGCATGAACGTGCCAGGTCGGCGGATTCTCGGTCCACAGCTTCTGCCCCAGCCCTTCACGGCAGGTGTAGCCGGCCGGCAAGATTTCATAGCCGTCGTACTGCAACGACAGCTCCGCCTTGAGCAGGATCTTTCCCTTGCGCAGAAGGATGGCGATGGTGTCGGCGGCGTCGGGAAAGCGCAGCAGCACCGAGCGGTGCACGGCATCGACGGTGCGGCCGCCCACGATCGGCGTGTCCCAGTCGCGGCCGTCGATGGTCGCGGTCTCGCTGTCAGTGATGTCGAACAGCTCCTCGCCGCGTGCCTCAGCTGATAGTGGCAGGCTGCTCGCGCCGGCAGCGGCGGCCGCGCGCAAAAACCTTGCCCGTGTCAGTCGAAGGGACATGCCTTCATTCATCCGTCATGTTGATGAGAGATACCAGAGCCGAAAAAATTCCGGTCGCCACATTGATGCCGCACCGGCGATATTTGCTTCTGTCCCGGACGGATTCGGCAACCTCCACCATTGCCGTTTCGTCGGATCGTGACCATGTCGAGCATGCGCATCGATCAGGACCAGGGAGGTCAGCCCCCATGATCCAAGACACTGTCCAGCACGAACCGTTTGTCGTCGAAGTCTGGGGCAAGCTTGCCGGTGTCGTCCTGAAAAAGGGCGATGCCTTCCGCTTCCACGCCATTGCCCCGCCGTTCCTCGAGCTCGACGGCGCGGAGTTCGCCAAGCCCGGCCTTGCCCGGCTGGCGGCGGCGCGGCTCGATCCTCACACCCGCGCCCGTCATGCCTTTGACGAGGGCCGCTCCTTGGGCAGGGCCAGCCACTCGGCGAGCAGCTTGCCGTTGTGATCCTGGAAGCGTGCCGCCAGCATGCGTGAGCTGGCGATGCGCTCGACCCGGAAGTTGCGCAGGTCGCGGCGCAGCTCGCACCAGGCGCCGACCACGCTGACATCCACGTAGTAGGCCATGGCAAGCGGCCAGATCGTGCGCCGTGTGCGATGGCCCTGCTCGTCGGCGTAGGCGATGCGCAGCTTGCGCCGGTCGCGGATGGCGGCGCGCACCTGGGCCATGTCGACCGTGGGCTGGACCGCGTCGCCGCGCGAGACATAGACCGGCGCGTCGGCGACATGGCCGCGCAGGCTTTCCGGCAGGACGACCGTCACCTTGTCGAGCACCCGCGCCGCGGCGTGTTGCAGTTCGGAGTCGCGCACGCGCTGCACCATGCGCGCGCCCACGGCGATCGCCTCGATCTCGTCGATGGTGAACATCAGCGGCGGCAGGTCGAAGCCCTTTCGCAGCACGTAGCCCAGGCCGGGCGCGCCCTCGATCGGCACGCGGCGCGCCTGCAGGGTCGCCACGTCGCGGTAGATCGTGCGCACCGTGACCTCGAGCTCCTCGGCAATGGCCGCCGCCGTCACCGGCTTCTTGGCGGTGCGGAGGACTTGGATGACGTCGAACAGTCGGTCGGCGCGGCGCATGCTCCTGACATAACGCTGTCAGGAGCCCTCCGCTAGTCTCCTGGCTGTGAGCATTCTGACGGATTCGTTCGTGTATCAGCGCGCGTCGCCGGTTGGCCGCTGGCAGGGCACCGTGCTGGTGTTGGTGTCGGCGTTCGCCTTCAGCACCGCCGGGCTCTTCACCCGTCTGGTCGACACCGATGTCTGGACCATGCTGTTCTGGCGCGGCCTGTTCGGTGGCCTGCTGATTGCCGGCTATGTCGTGTGGCGCGACGGGCCGCTGGCCTTGGCCGCTTTGCGCCGCATCGGCCGGCCCGGACTGGTCGCGGCCGGCTGCTCGACCGCGGCCACCATCTGCTTCATCAACGCCCTGCGCGAGACGTCGGTGGCCGACGTCCTGGTGATCAACGCCACGGCGCCGTTCATGACGGCTGCCATGGCCTGGGCGTGGACCGGCATGCGCGAGCGGCGCACCACGCTCCTGGCCAGCGGCGTGGCGCTGCTGGGCGTCGTCGTCATGATCGTGCCGACGCTGGGTTCCGGTCGCCTGCTGGGCAACGGGCTGGCGCTCGCCATGACGGTCCTGATCTCGGCCATGATGGTGGTGATGCGTCATCATCGCGATGTCTGCATGCTGCCCGCGGCCGCGTTGTCGGCCTTCCTGTGCGCCTTCGTCGTGTGGCCGTGGGCGTCGCCCGCCGCGGTGACCGCAGTCGACTTCGCCTGGCTGGTCCTGTTCGGCACGACACAGTTCGGCCTGGGCCAGCTCCTGCTCACGCTGGGCCTGCGATCGGTCTCGGCCACCCGCTCGGCGTTGATCGGAGCGCTCGAGACGCCGCTCGCGCCCGCCATCGTGTGGGTCGTGCTGGGCGAGGTGCCGGCTGTCATGACCTGCCTCGGTGGCGCGATCGTGCTCGCGGCCGTCGTCGGCGATCTTTTGGCGACCAAGGAGAGACCGCGATGACTACCGCCGAGCAACGGGTGAAGGACCTTGGCCTCGACCTACCGTCGCCGCCCGGGGCGGCCGGCAACTACGTGGCCGGCGTGCAGACCGGCAACCTCCTGTTCTTGTCAGGCTGCGGGCCGCGGCGCGCCGATGGCAGCTACGTGCTGGGCAAGCTCGGTGCCGACCTCGACGTCGCGCAAGGCTACGAAGCGGCGCGCGTCGCGGGCCTCGCCATGCTGGCGCGCATTCGCCAGCTCATCGGTTCGCTCGATCGCGTGGCCCGCATCGTCAAGGCGCTGGGTATGATCAACGCCGCGCCCGATTTCACCGAACAGCCCAAGGTGATCGACGGCTTTTCCGATCTCATGGTCGAGGTCTTCGGCGACTGCGGCCGTGGCGCGCGTGCCGCCGTCGGCATGGCGACCTTGAGCGGTGGCATGGCGGTCGAGATCGAGATGGTGGTCGAGTTGAAGCCGTGATGCGGAAGGCGAGGAGTCGCCACGCCCCCTCGACGCGCTAGAGTGCCGCTCCTGTACTCACGGAGGGCACCCGGTGATCAAGCGCAAGCAGCGCATTCCCATGCGCGATCTCGAGACCATGACGGCGGAGGACCGCACGACGGTCGAGAAGAACGCCATGAACGGCCAGGTCTTCAACATCTTCAAGGTGCTGGCCCATCACCCGGCGCTGGTGAAGCGCTGGACGCCCTTCGCCGGCCATATCCTCAGCAAGCAGACCCTGCCGTTCCGCGATCGCGAGCTCCTGATCCTGCGCATCGGCTGGCTGAACCAGGCCGAATATGAGTTCGCCCAGCACGAGCTGATCGCCAGACGCGGCGGCCTGTCGGACAGCGACATCGCCAACCTGAAGGAAGGCCCGAAGGCCAAGGGCTGGAACGAGCACGAGGCCGCCCTGCTGCAGGTCGCCGACGATCTCCACGAGAACTCGGTCGTCTCCGACGCGACCTGGGCTGTGCTGTCGAAGAAATACTCGACCGAGCAGCTCATGGACGCCGTCTTCACCGTCGGGCAGTACAACCTCGTTTCGTGGGCCCTGAATTCCTTTGGCGTGCCGCTTGACGACTTTTTACCCGGAGCCAGGCCTTAGGCCGGCCTTAGAGGAGAGTAGCTGGATGAACACTATCAAGCGTCGAGCTTTCCTCGGCGGCGGCGCTGCCGCGCTTGCCACTCTGCCACTCTCAGCGCGTGCCCAGGCGGGCCAGACCCGCATCCTGGTCGGCTCCTCTCCCGGCGGCGGCCAGGACATGGTCGCCCGCATGATCGCAGAGAAGCTCAACGGAGGTCCGATCGGCGCCGTGTTCGTCGAGAACAAACCCGGTGCCAGCGGCATGATCGCCGCCGACCTGTTGACCAAGGCGCCGGCAGATGGAACGACGCTGATGTCGGCCACGCAGACTGCCTATACGGTCGCCCCGCAGCTCTACAAGAACCTCGGCTTCGACGCGCAACGCGACGTGGCGGGCGTGGCCATGCTGGGCTTCAACCCGTTCGTCCTTGTCGTTCATCCCTCGTTCGAGGCGACGACGCTCCAGGAGCTGCTCGACCTGGCCCGAGCCAAGCCGGCAACCCTCAACTACGGCTCGGGTGGCGTCGGCAGCGCGCCGCATATGGTCGTCGAGCTGCTGCAGCTCAATGCCGGCATCAAGCTCGTGCACGTGCCCTATCGCGGCGAGGCCCCTGCGGTGGCGGACGTGCTGGCGCAGCAGATCGCGTTCACGTTCAACAACGTCGCGGTTGTGGCCGGCCACGTGAAGTCGGGCGCCTTGCGTGCTCTCGCCGTGACCTCGCCAAAGCGGCTCGAGCTGCTTCCCGACGTGCCGACGATGGCCGAAGCGGGCGTGCCCGACGTCGAGGTCGAGACCTGGTTCGCGCTCACCGCGCCCAAAGCC
>DATGZZ010000796.1:0-3663 GCA_035296945.1 Reyranella sp. | reverse complement strand
TCTTGGGCTTGCGATCAAGAGCGCAGCACTGGCCAGGGTCGCCGACACCCTGGTTCAGGTCTATCTCGGTCGCGATGCCGGCCAGCGCGTCCTGAAGGGCCGCATCCAGCGCGGCGTGGCCGATCGCATCGAGGCGGCGCTGTGGTTCTCCGACCTGCGCAGCTTCACCACCATCACCGACACTGCCAAGCCGACCGAGATCATCCCGCTGCTGAACGACTATGCCGAGGCGGTGATCACGTCCATCCACGAGGCGGGTGGCGACGTGCTGAAGCTCATAGGCGACGGCACGCTGGCCTTGTTTCGCGCCGACGATCCGTCAGAAGCCTGCCGGCGTGCACTGCGAGCCGAGGAGATCGCGCGTGCCCGCGTGCGCGACCTGAACGAGAAGCGCCGCGCCCAGGAGCAGCCGGTTACCGAGGTCTATGTCGGCCTGCATGTCGGCGAGGTGTTTTACGGCAATATCGGCAGCGTCGAGCGGCTCGACTTCACCGTCGTCGGTCCGGCGGTCAACGAGACCAGCCGCATCGCCTCGATGTGCCGCTCGGTCGACCGGCCGATCCTGATCTCCTCGACCTTCGCCGACGCGCTGCCGGCCGAGGAGCGGACCAACCTTGTGTCGGTCGGCCGCTTCGCGCTGCGCGGTGTCGGCCACGCCAAGGAACTCTTCACCCTCGATCCCGCGACCCTATAGCGTCCAGTTGGCGCGCTCGTAGGCGATCGAGAAGCCGGCGCGCTGGATGTTGGAAAAGCTGGGATGCGGCTCGCCGGGCAACGGCTTGCCGGTCTCGGTCGCGAACCAGCGCGCCCCTGCTGCACGCCCGTCGTCGATGCGCCGGGCCAGCAAGGCGCCCTGCCCGCCGCGCCGGCGCGCAGCGGCCTGGACGGCGCCGATGCCCAGCCAGGCGCGGCCGTCGGCCACATACATCGCCGCGCCGCCCACCGCCATGCCCTCGTCGCGCGCCACATAAGCGCGCCAGCCCTTGCGCCCGACGATCGCGGCAAGCCACGGCGACAGCGTTTCCGGCATGCCAAAGCCCGCCGTCACGGCGCGGGCGAATTCCATCGCCTCGTCGGGCCTCGCCTCGGCGATCTCCAGGTCGGTCGGCGGCGTCGACGCCGGCGTGTCGCCGCGCGAGAACTTGACCCACACGCGCTCGAGCGGTTTCAGGCCAAGCACGCTGGCCTTGGCTTCCATGGCCTGCGCCCGCCCACCCGGTGCGATCTGCAGATAGCCGTTCTTCAGGCCGGCACTGCGGAAACGGTCGGCAGCCATCTTCAGGGACTGCCCTTCGGCATCGTCGGCCAAGCCGGCGCCCATCAGGCGATTGAACTGGTAGTGGTCGATGCGCGTGCACATCGCCAGCAATGGCCCACCGAGCTCGGCGGTCTCCAATCCGACGGCCTGGGCGAAGGGCGGCGGGGCGGCGGCGCAGTAGTCGCGCCAGGCGTCGATCTCGATCCGTTCGAGATCGTCGGTCGATGGTCTCACAACCGCCCTCCGTGCACGTCGGCGAAGACCAGCATGGCGCCGACGCGTCGCGACGCCGGCTGGTCGAAGCCCGCTTCGCCGTCGAAGCGCTGCGGGTTCGCATAGGTGCCGAAGATCCTGTCCCACAAGGGCAGGTCGGCGAAGTTGCGATAGTGCACGCCGCGCTCATGGTGCAGGCCGTGCGCCTCGGGCCGCTGGCAGAAGAGGCTGAGCCAGCGCGGCGTGGCGACATTGAGATGCTGGACCATCGAGGCGACGGCATGAACGTAGCCCACGAGCGCCGCGGCCCGCGGATCGATGCCGAGCACGAGTGTGGTCGTCGTGGCTGCGATCAGTGCCGTCGCCAGCATCTCCGTCGGATGGGTGAAGGCAAAGCCCGAGAGGTCGACGCGCTGCGGGGAATGGTGGAGCTGGTGGAAGAGCCGCCACACCGGGTCGAACGCATGCTCGGCGCGGTGGAACCAGTAGAGGACGAAAGTGAGCCCGAGATAGCCCACGACGAAGCTGCCGGCGATGCCGAGCCCTGTGAGATCGAGCAGCCGGTGCTCGGCGATCCATGTCGGCGACAGCAGTAGGGGCGACACCGTCACCACGCCGCCCATCACCAGGAAGAAAGCGCCGCCCAGCAGGCGCCACCAGCGGATCGCGGGCCAGGCGCGGGCCGGCCGCAACGCCTCCAGGCCGAGCAGGACGAGATAGGTGGCCGGCACCGCCGGTCCCAGCAGGGTTTCGAGTGTCATGCCCGTCCTTACGCTGTAAGCTTGCGGACGGATCACCTGCCCATGGCCAAGACATCACGTTCGCGCGAGTCCGCAGCCCGGCTCAACGAGGAGGCGGTCGTCGATGCCGCCCTGGCCTTGATTGCCAAGCGCGGCCTCGACGGGCTCAGCATGCGCGCGCTGGGCGAGCAGCTCGGCGTCGAGGCGATGTCGCTCTATCACTGGTTCGCCTCCAAGGACCGCTTGCTCGATGCCGTCGCCGACCGTCTGCTCGGCAAAGTCGTCGTGCCGCCAACGCCGACGGCCGAGACATGGCGCGACTGGCTGGCCGAGGTCGCGCGCTCGTACCGCCGCGTCGGCCTCGCCCACCGCCGGGCCTTTCCCTTATTGGCGACGCGGCGCTTTCTGTCGCCGGGCGCCACGGCCTTCCTGCAGGCCAATATCGCAGCCCACCTCGCCGCGGGTTTCACAGTGCGTGAGGCGCTGCGGCTGACGCGCAGCATCGGTGCCTACATAAACGGCATCGTGCTGGCCGAGGTCGCACCGTCGCCGGCGCCGCAATCCTCCCTGCCGGAGGAGACGGCAGCGGCACTCAAGCTGCCGGCGCTCGATGGCGCGTTCGAGTACGGGCTGGCGTGCATCCTCGACGGTGCGCACAAACGCTTGCCGAATAAGCGTCGGGGCCGATCCTGACCGGCGGGAATCGACTTGCGCCGGCTTGTCCGCACCGCCTACGATGACTCCCACAAACAAGCCGTTCCACATGAGGCGGCCGGTCCTGGGAGGGACACCCTAATGGCAAATACGAAGCGTCGTAGCGTACTCAAGCTCGCCGGTGGCACTGCGCTGGGCGGGATGGCAGGCATCCTGGCCACCGGCCGCACGCCGGCCTTCGCCCAGCAGAAGACCGTCCATTGGTTGAAGTGGGTCGACTTCGTTCCCACGACCGACCAGATGTTCCGCCGCGAGATGGTCCCGCAGGCCGAGAAGGATCTCGGCATCAAGGTCAATCTCGAGACCGTCAACGGCAACGACCTGCAGCCGCGCATCACCGCCGGCATCCAGTCGGGTGCCGGGCCCGACATCATCATGTCGTTCAACAGCTACACCCATCTCTACGCCAACAGCGTCGTCGACATGGGCGCGCTGGCCGAGGAAGTCGGCAAGCGCGAGGGCGGCGTCCTGCCCTATGCCCAGGCCATCTGCTCCAACGGCAAGGGCGTGTACATGGGCATGCCGTGGGCCGTGATCGGCGGCATGATCGCCTATCGCAAGTCGTGGCTCGACGAGGTCGGCGCGACCAAGTTCCCCGACACCTGGGAGAGCTATCGCGAGGTCGGCAAGAAGCTGAAGGCCAAGGGCCGTCCGTTCGGCCAGACGCTCGGCCACACCTTCGGCGACGCGCCGGGCTTCAGCTATCCCTACATGTGGTCGTGGGGCGGCAAGGAGGTC
>DATGZZ010000795.1:0-4769 GCA_035296945.1 Reyranella sp. | reverse complement strand
CCCGGCCAACGACCGCCGCGCGCTCTATGTCGCCAGCCACGCCTATGCCATCGACGGCATGGACGACCGCGACGCCCGCCAGCTCCTGGCCGAGCTTTTGGACGAGGCGACCCGGCGCGAGTTCGTCTACACCCACAAATGGCGCCAGGGCGACGCCGTCATGTGGGACAACCGCGCCATGCTCCATCGCGGACGGCCGTGGGACTACAAGAAGGAGCGGTCGATGATCCGCACCACCATCTCGGCGACCGACGCAGATGGGCTGGCGGAGGTGCGTCCGCCAGTCGTGCACTGAAAGGAGCTTACTCCGCCGCTTCCAGCCGCTGGTTCTGCTTGGCCGCGACCTTGGCGCGCGCCAGGTCCTCGCCGCGCCGCTTGCTGAGCGCGGCCCCGCCGCCCGCCGTCTCGGCGAACAGGGCGAGCTTGTCGAGATCCTCCTCGACGACCGGCGACAGGGCGATCCATGTACTCGTGGCGCTTGGGATCGTGCAGGACCTTCTGGCCGATGCGCCAGCCCTGCCAGGCCAGCCGCGCGTAGATCCTGAGCTTCTTGAAGGTCTCGACCGCGAGCTTGTAGTGGAACACGCCGACCGGCTCGATCGGCATGCCGTAGCGGCGGTCGCGCCGGTACTTCAGGCGCACGATGCCGCCTTCCAGCGGGTGGATGTTCTCGGCCTCGAACATGATCTTGAACATGGTCATGAACTGGGCCGGCTCGGCCGGGTTGCGGCCGGGAATGGCGCCATGGCGGCGCGCCACCGTCTCGATGTGCGCGGGCGTGTAGTAGGTCCGCCAGGCGTCGCGATAGGTCTGCTCGTACTCGGCATCGCTCATCTTGGGATGATGAACGACGCGGTGATTGAGGTCGTACTTGTTGAGGTCGGGGTCCATCCAGACGCCCTTCTTCCACAGCGTCTGGTGGTCTTCCGAGCCCGGCAGCGGCGTCAACATGAAGAACTCGAGGATGTCGAGCGGCAGCTCGTTCTTGATGATCTCGAGGTCGCGCATGATCGATTCGCGCGTGTCGCCGGGGAAGCCCAGGATGTAGCCCGCCCAGGTCGAGGCGCCGCTGGCGTGCCACGCCTGCAGCATCTTGCGGTATTCGGTGATCTTGTTCTGGCGCTTCTTGGCGGCCAGCAGGTTGTCCGGGTTGACGTTCTCGAGCCCGATGAACACGCGGTAGACGCCGGCCCAGCGCGCCTTCTGGATGAAGTTCGGGATGCGATGGCACTGCGTGTCGACCTGGATGATCAGGGACACCTCGATGCCTTCGTTCTCCTTGAGCTCGATCAGCCGGTCGAAGAAATCTTCCCAGTGCTTGTTGCGGGCCATGTTGTCGTCGGTGATGAAGAACGACGTGATGCCCTGCTTGTAGTTCTCGCGGACGATCGCTTCGAGATCGTCGGGATTGCGGAAGCGGCTCTTGCGCCCCTGCACGTTGATGATGGTGCAGAACGAGCACTGGAACGGGCAGCCGCGGCCCAAGTCAAAGCTCGACTTGCGGCCCTCGTTGCGCGCCAGCGCGGCCGGCGGCAGGCGCGGCGTCGGCGCACCCTCGATGCCCGGCAGGTCGTTCATGTAGTTGTAGAGCGGCTTCAGCGTGCCGTTCCAGGCGTCCTTCAGGACGATGTCGAGACGGCCTTCCTCGGCCTCGCCGGCGAAGATCGAGATGCCCATGTCCATGGCCGCCTGGATCTCGGGCGGCACGACCGGCAGCATCGACAGGCAGCCGGCGGCATGGAAGCCGCCCATCGCCACCGGCAGGCCGGCCTTGAGGAAGTGGCGGGCGAGGTCGACCGCGTGCGGGAACTGGTTGGACTGCACGCCGACCAGGCAGATCAGCGCCTTGCCGCCGCTGCGGCGGATGTCGGTCACGATGCGATCCGGCCGCACCCGGGTATTGGTCTCGTCGAACGGCTTGATCAGGATATCGACGTCGGCTCCCAGCACTTGGCGCTGCTGGCAGTCCTCCCCCAGGCCGTAAAGGGCAGCCAGCGTGTTGGACGGAATATGGGACCGCAGCCAAGTGATCGGATAGCCGTCGTCGTCGTAGTGCGTCGGCTTGATCAGAATCAGGTGAAATTTAGTACGCTTTTGCACGGTACCGCCCATCGCGGAAAATATCTCCAAAGGCCGGCGTGCGGCTCTCTCTCGCGACTGCCACCGCTTAACGGCATCCCCCGGCCACAATGCGCTGGGCTGCCTTACAACGCAACTGCACTGGCTGGATAATTACAGTTTTCAGGGTGCAATATTGCACAACATCTGGGGCTTTTACAGGACGAGCCACGCGATTGGCGAGACTGGCCCATGCCAAGGCGGTAATTGCAGCCCGCGGCCCAAAAGCGCACGGTGAACCGCCCTGAGAGCCGCCAGCAGACGCCGGCCGGGGGAGGGAACGAACAAGACGTGGGTCTCACTGCGCGCGTACCGGCGCTGGCGCCGTTCCAGGTCCGGAGCTTCCGCTATCAGTGGCCGGCCGACCTGCTGGCCTCCTGGGCGTTCGAGATGGAAGGCGTGATCCTGGGCTGGTTCGTGCTGGTCTCGACCGGCTCGGTCCTGGCGCTGGCCATTTTCGGCTCCCTGCAGTTCCTCGGCACCCTGATCTCGCCCCTGTTCGGCATGGCCGGCGACCGCGTCGGCAATCGCAAGGTCCTCTGCGTCATGCGCGCCACCTACCTCGCCGTGGCGACGGCGCTGGCGGCGCTGTTCCTGAGCGGCCAGGCCGCGCCGTGGTCGGTGTTCGTGCTGGCCACGATCATGGGCCTGGTCAGGCCGTCCGACATCACGCTCCGCAACCTCCTGGTCGGCGAGACCATGCCGTCGGACTACCTGATGCGGGCCATGGGGGTGTCGCGCACGACCGCCGATTCGGCGCGGGTGGTGGGCGCCCTGTCGGGAGCGGGCCTGGTGGCCTTGCTGGGATCGGGCCTGGCCTACCTCGGCGTCTGCCTCTTCTATGCGGCGAGCCTGGCGCTCACCTTCAACGTCGGGGTGAGGCGCCTGCGCGTGCTGGGCGAGGAGCCGGCCCATGCCGCCCCATTGCGCGCCCTGCGCGAAGGCTTCGCCTATGTCTGGGCGGCGCCCGACATGCGCGCGGTGATGCTGCTGGCCTTCCTGGTGAACCTCGCGGCCTATCCGCTGATCGGCTCGCTGCTGGCCTATGTCGCCAAGGACATCTATGGCCTGGGCCAGACCGGCCTGGGCTGGCTGATCGCCTGCTTCGCGGGCGGCGCGCTCACCGGCTCGATCGTGATCTCCACCCATGGCGCGGGCATCCGGCCCGCCCGGACCGCGCTGGTCTCGGCCGTCCTGTGGTTCGCCTGCAATCTCGTCTTCTCCTGGATCGAGACGCCGCTGCTGGGCGAGATCGTCCTGTTCATGTCTGGTTTCGTCCAAAGCTTCTGCATGATCCCCATGGCGGTGCTGCTGCTGCGCGTCGCCAACCCGGCCTTCCGCGGCCGGGTGATGGGCGTTCGCATGCTGGCGGTCTATGGCATGGCCATCGGCCTGCTCGCGGCCGGGCCGCTGGTCGAGCACACCGGTTTTGCCGTGACGGGCACGATCTTCAGCCTGGTCGGCATCGTCTTCACGGTGGTGATCGGCGTGCGCTGGCGCCGCCACCTCTGGCATGTCGGGGCCGACGCCAACGCGCGCTAGAGGGAACCCTGATGCCGCTGCTGCGTTGGCAGGCGATGCAGCACAGCATCGTCAAGGCCGCCATCGTCGCAACAACCTTTGCGGCGGGTCTTTTCGCTGCTGAGGTCCGGGCCGACGACCCGCCGCCGCCCCCGTCGGCGACCGAAAGCGAAAGCCGCAGCATCTTCATCTTCCAGGTCGAGAACGACGTCTTCAACCGGTTCAGCCCGACCGACCGCGACTACACCAACGGCGTGCGCATCGGCTGGCTGTCGCCGTCGATCACCGCCATGCCGCCGGGGATCGTGGCACTCACCACCATCCCGACCTTCTTCGGCGAGCCGCAGTCGGACTCCGTGGTCCGCCGCGTCGGCGTGTCGATCGGCCAGAACATCTACACGCCCAACGACATTTTCACGTCGCAGCCCATCTACAACGACCGGCCGTACGCTGCCTGGCTCTATGCCAGCTTCGCGCTGCAATACACTTACAAGCGGCGGGACGAGAAGACAGGCCAGCAGGATCCGGTGCGGCTCGATACGCTGCAGCTCGACCTCGGTGTGATCGGTCCGGCGGCGGGCGGCGAGTTCGTGCAGAACAATTTCCACAACCTCATCGGCGTGGCCCGGGCCAATGGCTGGGCCAACCAGCTGCACAACGAGCCGACGATCGGCATCGGCTTCGAGCGGCGCTGGCGCACCGCCCGCGCCGTCTTGATCGAGGATCCCAAGCTCGAGGTCGATTTCATCCCACGCATCGGCGCGGCGTTGGGCAACGTGGCGATCTACGGCGATGTCGGCGGCACGGCTCGTATCGGCAAGAACCTGCGCGACGATTTCGGGCCGCCGCGGCCCCGACCGGCACTGCCCGGCTCGGAAGCCTTCATCGGCGATGGCAGTTTCGGCTGGTACCTGTTCGCCGGCATCGACGGCCAAGTGGTCGGCCGCAACATCTTCTTGGACGGTAACACCGACGGCTACAGCCTGCGCGTGTCGCACCGGCCGTTCGTCGCCGAGGCCCAGGCCGGCCTCGCCGTCACCTATCGCGGCGTGCGCGTCACCTACACGCAGGTGCTACGCACGCCGGATTTCTACGAGCAGAACCGCTGGACGCAGTTCGGCTCGATCAAC
>DATGZZ010000794.1:0-2685 GCA_035296945.1 Reyranella sp. | reverse complement strand
GCCGCCGTAGCAGGCGATGCCGGCTGCCTCGCAGATCGCCGCCACTTTGCGGCCGGCCAGGATGCCGCCGTGCTTCATGATTTTGATGCTGACGAGATCGGCCATGCGCTGCGACGCCACGAGCAACGCATCAGTCGGTGTGAACACGCTCTCGTCGGCCAGCACCGGCGTGTCGAGCGCGCGCGTGATCTCGGCCAGGGCGGCGCGATGATGGCCCGGCACCGGCTGCTCGATGAAGGTCGGCTTGAAGGCCTCGACGTCGCGCAGTTGGCGAATGGCGTCGTGGGTGACCATGCCCTGATTGTAGTCGATGCGCAGGTCGGCATCGGCCGGCAGCTCCGTGCGGAAGCGCTCCATGCGCTTGAGGTCGGCGGCGTGGCCCGCGAACCCGGTCTTCATCTTGAACAACCGCAGGCCTTCGCCGTACAGCCGCTTCACCATCTCCATGTCGCGATCGAAGTCGGGATCGGCCACGGAGAACGACAAAGGGATGTCGTCGCGGCAGCGGCCGCCCAGAAGCTCGGCGACAGGCAGGCCCGAGGCCTGGCCGACAATGTCGAACAGCGCCATCTCCATGGCGGCCTTGGCCTCGGGATGGCCGACCACGGCGTGATCGGCGTCGTGCATGAGCTGTTCGATGCGGAACGGATCGGCGCCGATCAGCACCGGCCTTAGATAGACGTGCAGAGCGGCGGCATTGGCCTCGATGGTGCCGGTGAACACCGCCCACGGTGCCGCGTCGCCCCAGCCGGTGATGCCGGCGTCGGTTTCGAGCTTCAGAATGGCGTTCTTCACCGAGCCTGCGACGTCGCCCGAGCCGTGGCGGCGCGTCAGGCGCACCGGAATGTCGGTGATGTAGACCGTCGCCGCCGTGATCTTGATCTGCTTCAAGATTTTGTCCCTTACTTTGCCACCATACAGCCTATCGCCCACCGATCCCCTATTGCAATTAGATACTTG
This sequence comes from Reyranella sp., assembly GCA_035296945.1. Classification (GTDB taxonomy): domain Bacteria; phylum Pseudomonadota; class Alphaproteobacteria; order Reyranellales; family Reyranellaceae; genus Reyranella. The sequence goes on along the minus strand of DATGZZ010000794.1, from coordinate 1,725 downwards.
CCGTATTAGGAAAGTATCTATGGGTGATGTCTTCAAGGCGATGGCGTCGGAACCGCGACGGCGCATCCTGAACCATCTCGCGGGCGGGCCAATGACAGTCGGTGAGGTGGCGGAGAGGTTCGACATGGCCCTGCCGTCGATCTCCAAGCACCTGTCGATCCTGAAGGACGCCGGCCTGGTGTATGAGCAGAAGCGCGGCCAGTACGTGCTGTATAGCTTGGCCGCCGACAATCTGGCTAATACGCTCTACGGCTTCCTCACACCCTTCTGCCCTGACGCCCGGCGCATCGCCGCAGCGCGCAAGCGCGAACGCAAGAAATGAGCGACGCCCAGCCGACCTTGCCGATGCGGAAGTTCGTCGACTACTTCGGCGAACTGGGCGGGCGCTGGGGGCTCGACCCGGATGCCTGTCGCGTTCACGCATGGCTCTATCTCCTGGCGCGTCCGTCGGCCGAAGGCGATATCGCCACGGCGCTCGCACTCGACGCACCTGCGGTCGGGCGCGCCGTCGCCTATCTCGCCGAATGGCAGATGGCGACTCGAGCAGGCGATGCGCTGTGGTCGGTCGGGTCCGACCCGTGGCACATGCTGTTCGCCGGCCTCGAGGCGCGGCGGCAGCGCGAGCTCGAGCCCGCGCTTGCAACATTGCGCGAATGTCGCGCGCTGGCGGCGCGCGACAGCACCACGACATCGGTTCGTCACCGCATCGGACAGGTGCTCGATCTGGTCGAGGACCTCGCAGCGATCGACTTGCAGGCGCGGCGCCTCTCGCCCACGCTCGTGCGCCGCATGATCGGCCTGTCCGGCAGCGCCGCACGGTTCGTGGACCGGTTGGCAGGACGCAGAGGAGGCGGGCATGACGGCTGACGCCTACAAGGTCAATTCGCTCGGCAATCTCGACACGGCGAGCCCGGTCGAGGGCCGCATCGTCTGGGACCCCGCACGCTCGATCTGGAACGGCGCCATGCTGGTCGGCTCGCTGGTACTGGGGCCTCTCACCTTCTCGTGGAGCGCGTTTTCCGTCTTTCTCGCGACAGCCGCGCTCACTCTCTGCGCGGGGCATTCCGTTGGCTTCCACCGCCGCCTCATCCATCGCAGCTTCGATTGCCCGAAGTGGCTGGAATATGTGCTGGTCTGGTGCGGCACCGCCGTCGGCATGGGCGGACCGCTGTGGACGATCCGCCTGCACGACAGCCGCGACTGGGCGCAGCGCCAGCCCGACTGCCACGCCTTCCTCGCCCACAAGAAGGCGATCTGGCTCGATGGCCTGCTCTACCTCCACGGCCGGCTGAAGCTCGACCACCCACCCAGCTTCGACCCAGGGCCGGGCATCGGCGACGATCGCTTCTATCGTTTTCTCGACCGCACCTGGATGTGGCATCAGCTGCCGATCGGCCTCGGCCTTTTCGCGCTGGGCGGCTGGCCCTGGGTGGTGTGGGGTGTGTTCGTGCGGGTCGCAGCCTGCACGACCATGCACTGGTTCATCTCGTACTTCGCGCATACACGCGGACCGCAGGACTGGCTGGTCGACGGCGCCGTGATCCAGGCGCACAACGTGCCGCTGCTGGCCATCCCCACTATGGGCGAGAGCTGGCACAACAATCACCACGCCTTCCCAAGCTCGGCCCGGCACGGCCTTTATCCAGGACAAATCGATCTCGGCTGGCTGTTCATCCGGCTGCTCGAACGGCTCGGGCTGGCCTGGAACATCAAGCTGCCGGCCAA
>DATGZZ010000793.1:0-4383 GCA_035296945.1 Reyranella sp. | reverse complement strand
TGGTGGCGTTACGCGCGCCGACATATTGATCGGTCGCCTGAACGAGCTGGCCGCCCGCGGCATGGCGGAAGCCTTTTAGATGGCCCTGCGCGTATTCGGCCGGATCGCGCACGTCGAGGCGATAGAGCGGGCCGCCTTTTGCCAAAAGCTTGTCGAGGCCGGCCTTGTCGATCTTCTTGATGTTCATCTTCTTGGCGATGCTCGCGGCGGCGGCCTGCGCGAACTTCGCGGCCTCCGGTCCCTGCGGCCCGAAGCTCTTTGTCTCGCCGCGCGCCACCTTCAGGCCGGCGAGGTGCCAGCCCATGGTGCCGTTCTTGAGAGCGATCACCTTGTTGGGCAGGCCGGCATTGATCAGCGACTGCGCGCCGATGATCGAGCGCGTACGGCCGGCGCAGTTCACCACCACCAGCGTCTCAGGCTTGGGCGCGAAGTCCTTCACGCGATAGACCAGCTCGGCGCCGGGGCAGTCGACGCCGCCGGGGATCGACATGTTGTTGAACTCCGGCATCGGCCGCGAATCCAGGATCACCAGGTCGGTCTTGGCGTCGACCAGTTTCTGCAGGTCGGCGGCGTCGATGCGCGGTGTGTCGTTCTCGTGCTCGACCACCTCGCCGAACGCCTTGGAGGGGACATTGACGCCGGTGAACACCTCGTAGCCCGCGTCCCGCCAGGCTTTCAGCCCGCCCTTCATGACGGCGATGTTGGTGTAGCCGAGCTGGGAGAGCTTGGCGGCGGCCCGGTTGGCGCGGCCGGTCCATTGCGGGTCCTGGGCCTCATCGCCGCTGTCCATCAGCACGATGCGGGTGTGCGGATCGGGCAGCAGGGCAAAGGCGCGCGGTTCCAGCCGCGACAGCGGCAGCGGCGTGGCGAACAATGGATGGCCCTGCAGCGAGAACTCGCCTTCCTCGCGCACGTCGAAGAAGCCGAAGATCTCGCCCGATTTCAGCATCGCCTTGACCTGCTTCACGTCGAGCAGCGGCGTCAGGATCTTGGCCTTGGCCATGAAGCGCTTGGCATTGCCGGTGGCCATGTCGACCGACACCCGATTGGGCAGGTGCTCCAGGCTCAGCCCATAGAAGTGCAGGTGCAGCGCGTTGCCCGAGCCCGCGGGCGTCTCGATGTGATGGAAGTCTTCGGGCAGGTAGGCGATGACGTCGCCGCGGCGCAGCGTCTTCTCCTTGGCCGGCGCCTCGCGCAGCTGCACGAGATCCTCGCGCGCGCCGTTGTCGAGGCGGTCATAGACGACATTGCGCTCGGCGCCATGGACGCCGGCGATGATCGCCCAGGTCGTGTGATTGTGCGGCGGCACCTTCTTGCCGGGGCCGCCGGCCGAGGCGTAGAGCGCGAAGCGATGGTCGGGATCCTCGGCCAGGCGATAGATGCCGCCGTCGGCGCCCAGCGGGAATTCCTCGGGCGGGAAGAGCTCGGCGCGGGCCGCGAGCGAGGCCAGCAGGCCGCCGATCTTCTCCAGATTGGCGCGGCTGACGCCCGTCTTCTCGATGGCTCGGCTCTCCTCGACCAGGCGCCGCACGGCGGCGGCGCGCTCCTGATGCAGGGTCATTTGGTCCTCCAGTTTGGCGGCCAGTATAGCCATCCGGCGCTTGTCGCCCCATGCCAACTACCACTACGGTATCGCTATGAAACATATCGTCCCGGTCGTCCTGCTCGGAGCAGTGACGATGCTGGCGGCACAAGCTCTGGCGCAGACCCAGACCAAGCCGCCCAAGACCGCGGCCACCAACAATCCGGCCGCCAGCCCGGCCGCTGCAAGCCCGGCCGCTGCAAGCCCGGCCGCAGCCAAGCCGGCATTCGTCAATCCGGCCGCTCCCAAGCCCGCGGCTGCCAAGCCGGCTGCCGCCGCCAAGGCTGCCGCCGCGCATCCCACCATCGTCCCGCGCCGGCCGGTGTTCGTGCCGCCGCCGCCGGTCATCGAGCTCGATGAGATGGCCGTGGTCGCCGACCTGCCGACGGTGCTCGAGAGCGACGAGCGCGACCGCTACCGCCGCATCTTCCAGGCCCAGGCCGGCGGCCAGTTCGCCCAGGCCGACGGCGAGATCGCCCAGCTCAAGGACAAGATCCTGCTGGGTTATGTCAACGCCCAGCGCCTGCTGAGCCCGAGCTACCAGGCGAAGTTCCCCGAGCTTGCCCAGTGGCTGCAGGACTACAACGACCATCCCGATGCGCCGGCGATCTACAAGCTCGCGCTGGCGCGCCGCACGCCGGGCTCGGGCGAGATCACGCCGGCGAGCTTCGTCAGCACGACCCAGGGCTCGCCGACTTTCGCCGCCGCCCGCACGGTGAGAGGCGCCGATGCCGCCCAGGCCGCCGACCTGCGCACCAAGCTGCAGAGCATGGCCGATGACGGCGGCTTCAACGCCGCCTTCGCCTTGCTCGACCGCAAGTCGACGGTCGACGTGCTCGGCCCGCAGGAAGTCGAGATGTGGCGCGGCCGCATGCGCACCCGTGCGCTCGAGGCCGATTCGCAGCGCGGCGTGCAGGTGCCGATCGAGGTCAGCCTGCCGCCCGATGCCAACTGGACGGCCGGGCTCGCGGCGTTCAAGGGCGGCAACTATGCCGAGGCCGCCCGCCGCTTCGAGGCGGTGGCCGACGCCGCGCCCGACCAGGCCTCGTCCTGGACGCTGTCGCAGGGGTCGTTCTGGGCGGCGCGCGCCAACCTGCTGGCCGGCAACCCGCAGAAGTTCGCGCCCTTCCTCAAGCGCGCGGCACTCTACGGGCGCACCTTCCACGGCCTGATCGCCCAGAAGGCGCTGGGCATGCGCATCGAGCCGGACTGGAACGTGCCGGCGCTCGATCGCCGCCGCGCCGACGTCATGAAGAACGACCGCGCCGGCCGGCGCGCGCTCGCGCTGATGCAGCTCGGCGCCCAGACGGCGGCCGAGCGCGAGCTGTTCGCCGCCTCGATCGACGCCGACCCGCAATATATCGAGACCGTGCTGGCGGTGGCGCAGAAGGCCAATCTGCCCGGCCTGTCGGTGCGCATCGGCAACGCCAACTGGGACCAGCGCCACGCCATCAAGGGCTATGACGGCGCCATGTATCCGATGCCGCCGTGGCAGCCGACCGGCGGCTACTCGGTCGATCGCGCCCTGGTCTGGGGTTTCATGCGCCAGGAGTCGGCATTCAATCCCAAGGCACGATCCAATGTCGGCGCCATGGGACTGATGCAGCTGATGCCCGGCACCGCCCGCCTGGTGTCGAGTCGCTACGCGCCGGAAACGGCGGGCGGCAATCCCTTCGAACCCTCCAACAACGTGGCGCTGGGGCAGGCCTACATCGTCTCGCTGCTGGGCGAGGTCGACAACAACCTGGTGCGCACCGCGGCGGGCTACAACGGCGGGCCGGGCAACGTCATGCGCTGGGACAACTCGCTGAACGCGGGCCAGGATCCGCTGCTCTACATCGCCTCGATCCCATTGCACGAGACACGCGATTTCGTGCAGCGCGTGCTCGCCAACTACTGGGTCTACCAGATCAGGCTCGGCCAGCCGACGCCGTCGCTCGACCAGATCGCGGCGCACGAATGGCCGCGGTATTCGGCGCAGGACAACCGGCGATAACGTTGACCCTGACGCCTATGTGACCATATTATATGGTCACATAGGGACTTGCTTATGGACCGCAAGATCAATGCAGCTGCCTTCAAGGCCCGCTGCCTCGCGCTGATCGACGAGGTCGCCGAAAGCGGCGAGCCCATCACCATCACCAAGCGCGGCAAGGCGAAAGTGCAGATCGTCGCCGTGCGCGAGAAGCCCAAGACGCTTTGGGGGGCGACCAAGGGCACCTTCAAGATCCTGGGCGATATCGTTGGCCCCATCGTCGAGGATTGGGACGAAGAGCGCGAAGTGCGAAATATACGCGGACAGTTCGATGACCCTCCTGCTCGATACTCACACCATTCTGTGGCTGACCGAGCGGGTGCCAAGGCTCGGAAGAGTGGCAAGGCGAAGCTGCGACGACGCGCTCGCCGCGGCTGAACTCGCCATTCCCACGATCGTCGTGTTCGAGCTGGGCTGGGCGATGAGCCGTGGGCGTATCGAGGGGCCGGCGAACCTTCGCGACTGGCGAAATCGTATCCAGTCGCTGGGTGTCCGGGAGATCGGCCTCTCGGCCGAGATCGCCATGGGGGCTGTGGAACTTGAGGGCATGCACGGCGATCCGATCGATCGTATCATCGTGGCAACTGCGCTGGCCCATGACGCGGTGCTGCTGACAGCTGACCGGCCAATCCTGGAGTGGTCAGGCCGATTGCGCCGTCAGGACGCCCGCCGGTGAGGTAAGAGTATGAGCATCGACCGTCTGCGCCGCTTCATCGGAGACATGACCTCCCTGGTGGGTGGTGCGTGGCAGGACAAGGACGAGGCC
>DATGZZ010000792.1:0-4299 GCA_035296945.1 Reyranella sp. | reverse complement strand
TGGCCTTCAACAATCGCCGCCCGCCGTTCGACGACGTGAAGTTCCGACGCGCGCTGTCGCTCGCCATCGACCGCCGGCTGATGGTGTCGGCGGCCTGGCAGGATTACGCGATCCCGGCCAACAGCCACGTCTCGCCGGTGCTGAGCTTCTGGCACGATCCCGCGGTCGACAACATGAAGACCGGTCTGGCCGACGCCAAGAAGCTGCTGCAGGACGCCGGCTACCGCATCGTCGGCGGCAAGCTCTACTACCCGGTCGGCAAGCAAGAGAAGCTGGCGACGGAATGAGTTGGAGGATGTGCCGAGACGACTCGTGTTCCTCTCCCCCGCTAGGGGGAGAGGCTAGGTGAGGGGGCAGCGCCGTGCGTCACCCCCTCACCCAACCTCTCCCCCTAGCGGGGGAGAGGAGCATAAGTCGCGGGCTGAGAGGGTGGCATGAGACTCGTCCTCGAGCGCTTCACGCACAACGCGTTGGCCTTGCTCGCCGTCACCACGCTCCTGTTCTTCATGTTCCGGCTGATGCCGGGCACGCCGCTCGCCGCCTTCATCAACGAGAACCTGAACGCCGACCAGCAGCAGGCGATGCTGGAGCAGTTCGGCCTCGATAAGCCGATGTGGCAGCAATACTTCATCTATCTCGCCAACCTCCTGCAGGGCGAGATGGGGCTGTCCTTCTTCCAGCGCCGGTCGGTCATGACCATCCTGCTGGAAGTGCTGCCCAACTCGGTGATCCTGACGCTGACCTCGCTGATCATCGCCTACATCTTCGGCGTCCTGGCCGGCGCCTGGCTCGCCTGGAAGCGCGGCAGCTGGATCGAGCGCGTCGCCGTGCCGGCCGTGCTGGCGACCCGCGCGGCGCCCGAGTTCTGGATCGGCATGGTCCTACTGGCGCTGCTGTCCTTCAACGCCGGCTGGTTCCCCTCCGGCGGCGCGTCGAGTCCGGGCCAGGCCTACGACAGCAACTGGGAGCGCATCTTCTCCCTGGACTACCTCCACCACCTCGCCCTGCCGGTGCTGACCCTCGCCCTCTACCTGCAGGGCCTGCCGCTGCTCCTCATGCGCTCCAACATGCTCGAGGTGATGCACGAGGAGTTCGTCACCATGGCGCGCATGAAGGGCCTGTCGGAATGGCGCATCGTCATCGGCCATGCCGCGCGCAACGCGCTCTTGCCGGTGGTGACCGCCTTCGCGCTGGGCGTCGGCCTGTCGATGGGCGGCAACGTGGTGATCGAGACGGTCTTCAGCTGGCCCGGCATCGGCCGCCTCTTGGTGCAGGCCGTCTCGGTGCACGACTATCCCCTGGCCCAGGGCGCCTTCCTGATGATCGCGCTGGTGCTGGCGCTGATGAACTTCGTCGCCGACCTTCTCTACATGGTCCTCGACCCGCGGGTGAGCCATGGCCGAAAGGGCTGACCCCGTCGCCCCCGCCCGCACGGGCTGGCCGCTGCTGCCGGTCCTGCGGCGCATGGCGGCGATGCCGCTAAAGGATCCGTTCGCCTTCGCGGGCGTGCTGATCTACCTGCTGTTCGCCCTGGTCGCGCTGTTCGCCGACCAGCTCGCCCCCATCGATCCGATGGAGATCCTGTTCACCAAGGCAGGCAAGCTCGCCGCCAATGTCCCGCCCGGCGCCGAGTTCCCGCTGGGCACGACCAATCTCGGTCGCGACATCTATGCCCAGCTCGTCTACGGCACCAGGAGCGCGCTCGCGGTCGGCCTGTCGGCCGCCGTCATCGTCGCCACGGTGGGCACGATCGTCGGCCTGCTGGCGGGCTATTTCGGCGGCACGACCGATGCCGTGCTGATGCGCATCGCCGACATGGCCCTCAGCCTCCCCTTCCTGCCTTTCGTCATCGTGCTGACGGGCTTTTTGGGCGCCAGCACCTCCAACATCGTGCTGGCCGTCGCCGTGCTGCTGTGGCCCAGCTCCGCGCGCGTGATCCGGAGCCAGGTCCTGACCCTGCGTGAGCGCGCCTATGTCGAGGCAGCGCGCGTGACCGGCGCCAGCGCCTGGCGCATCCTGTTCGTGCACATCGCCCCCAACATCCTGCCGCTCAGCTTCGTCTACGCCGCCATCGCCATCGGCTGGGCGATCATCACCGAGGCCAGCGTGAGCTTCCTGGGCTTCGGCGATTCGACCAGCGTGTCGTGGGGCATGATGCTGCAGGACGCCTTCACCTCGCAGGCCCTGTCGCGCGGCCAGTACGCCTGGTTCGTGCCGCCCGGCATCTGCATCATCCTGGTCGTGGTCGCGGGCTTCTTCATCAGCCGCGGCTACGAGGAGGTCTTCATGCCGAGGCTGCGCGGGCGATGACGGTGGGCAGATGATCCTCGAGGTCGACAACCTGCAGATCCACTACAGCACGCGCGACGGCGTAGCGCGCGCCGTCGACGGCGCGTCGTTCGCAGTCCCTGAGGGCCGCATCGTCGGGCTGGTGGGCGAATCGGGCTGCGGCAAGACCACGGCGGTGCGCGCCATCATGGGCGTGCTGGCCGAGAACGGCCGGCAGGCCGGCGGCCGCGTCGTCTTCAAGGGCCAGGCCATGGACGAGGCGACGACGCGCCGCCTGCGCTGGCGCGACATCGCCTACGTGCCGCAAAGCGCCATGAGCTCGCTCGACCCGGTCTACACCGTGGGCTCGCAGCTGATCGAAGTGCTGACCAAGCGCGGCGGCTTTTCGCGCGCGGCGGCTCGTGCCCGCTCGGTCGAGCTGTTCGACTTGGTGGGCCTCAACGAGCGGCGGCTCGCCGACTATCCGCACCAGTTCTCCGGCGGCATGCGCCAGCGCGCCGCCATCGCCATCGCGCTCGCCCTCGAACCCAGCCTGTTGCTGGCCGACGAGCCGGTGACGGCGCTCGACGTCATCGTCCAGCGCCAGATCCTCGACGTGCTGCGCTCCCTGCAGCAGCGGCTGAAGGTCTCCATGGTGCTGGTCACCCACGACATCAGTGTCGTTGCCTATCTCTGCGACGAGGTCGTGGTGATGTATGCCGGCCAGGTCGTCGAAAGCGGCCCGGTGCGCGAGGTCTTGGCGCGGCCGCGCCACCCCTACACGATGGGCCTGCGCAACGCCTTTCCCGATCTGCTGTCGGACGCGCTGGAATTGGTGCCGATCGGCGGCAGCCCACCCGACCTCAGAGAGCCTCTCTCGGGCTGCCGCTTCGTGCCGCGCTGCCCGTTCGCCCAGCCGGCCTGCAGCCTCGACACGGCGATGAGCGGCAACGGCGCACACCAATCGGCCTGCCGCCGTGACAGCGAGGCCGACACCCTTCGAACAGCCGCATTGGACCCCAGGACATGGCAGCGCTCGTCGAGCTTCGCGATGTCGTGAAGCATTTCCCGGTGACGCGCACGCTGGGCGAGATCGTCCGCGGCGCGCATCCGGCCGTGCACGCGCTCGACGGCGTGAGCTTCGACGTGGGCGACGGCGATGCCGTGGCCATCGTGGGCGAATCGGGCTGCGGCAAGACCACCTTGGGCCGCCTGATGCTGAAGCTGGTCGAGCCGACCGGCGGAGCGATCACCTTCGCCGGCGCTCCGATGGCCGGCCTGGCCGGCGAGCGGCTGCGCGACTTCCGCCGCCAGGCGCAGCTCATTTTCCAGAACCCGTTCGACGCGCTGAACCCGCGATTCACCATCTACCGCGCCGTCGTCGAGCCGCTGATCAACGCCGACATCGACAAGGCCGAGCACGCCGACCGCGTCGCCTCGGCCTTCCGCCGTGTCCATCTCGCCGACTTCGACCGCTACTTCGACCGCTATCCGCACCAGTTGAGCGGCGGGCAGCTGCAGCGCGTGGTGATGGCGCGCGCCCTGGTGCTGGGACCGCGCTTCCTGGTGGCCGACGAGCCGGTCTCGATGCTCGACGTCAGCGTGCGCGCCGGCATTCTGGCGCTGCTGCGCGAGGTGCGGGAAACGATGGGACTCACCGCCGTCTACATCTCCCATGACCTCGCGCTGGTCCGTTACCTCTGCGAGCGCACCCTGGTGATGTATCTCGGCCGCGTCGTCGAGGACGCGCCGACCGAGGAGATCGTGCGCCGGCCGCGCCATCCCTACACCCGGGCCCTGGTCGCGGCCGTGCCGGTGCCCGACCCCGACCAGTCGCGCCAGCCATTGCCCATCAAGGGCAACGTCCCCGACGCGCGCGAGCCGCCCAGCGGCTGCAGCTTCCGCGACCGCTGTCCGCACGCCATGCCGCGCTGCGCGGCGGAGACGCCGCTGCTGCGCTCGATCGCCGATGGTCAGCGCGTGGCCTGCCATCTCGATTGATTCACTTTGGTTCCGGATCGTGTCTGGCGA
>DATGZZ010000791.1:0-2326 GCA_035296945.1 Reyranella sp. | reverse complement strand
TGCGGCGACATGCACGTCGCCAATTTCGGCGTCTACGCCTCGGCCGAGCGCAACTTGGTGTTCGCCATCAACGATTTCGACGAGGTCCATCCCGGGCCGTGGGAATGGGACGTCAAGCGCCTGGCGGCAAGCGCTGCAGTTGCGGTGCGCTTCATGGGTGGCGGGAAGGCCGCGGCCGAGGAGGCGGCGCGGGCCTGCGTGCGCAGCTACCGCAAGCGCATGCGGCGCTATGCCGAGATGGGCCATCTCGCGGTCTGGTACGACACGATCGACGAGCGCCAAGTGCTGAGCACGCTGTCGCCGCGGGTGCGCCGCAACGCCGAGAGAGCGATCGCCAAGGCGCGCGCCAAGGGGCACATCCGCTCGCTCGACAAGCTCACCGAGCAGGTCAACGGCGAGCCGCGCATCGTCGAGGATGTGCCGCTGATCGTGCGCGAGAAGCATACCGAGGCGGGCACGCCTGTCCGGGCGGCGCTGAACGAGATGCTGACGGCCTATCTCGCCTCGCTCACCGTCGACCGGCGTCGCCTGCTGGCGCGCTACCGCCTCGTCGATGCGGTGCGCAAGGTGGTCGGTGTGGGCAGCGTCGGCACCGCCTGCTGGATGATCCTGCTGCAGGGAATCGACGGCAGCGATCCGCTGTTCCTGCAGGTCAAGGAGGCCAAGGCGTCGGTGCTGGCGCCCTATGTCGACGTGCCGCTGGCGCTCACCAACCACGGCGAGCGTGTTGTCGTCGGCCAGCGCGCCACCCAGGGCTCGCCCGACATCTTCCTGGGTTGGGGCGAGGTCGAGGGCAAGCACTTCTATGTCCGCCAGCTTGCCGACATGAAGGGCGGCGTGAGCTTCGCCGAAGGCGAAGCGCAGCGCATTGTACCGTTCATGGAGTATTGCGGCCTTTGCGGCTGGGCGCTGGCGCTGGCCCACGCCAAGTCGGGCGATCCGGTGATGATCGCGGGCTACTGCGGCACCTCGGCCACGCTCGACGAGGCGATTGGCAGCTTCGCGCTGGCCTATGCCCGGCAGACCGAGCAGGACCACGCGGCGCTGGACAAGGCGCGGCGCGCCGGCCGCATCACGGTGGCGGCTGAAAAGGTCGTCTAGCGGCCCTCGTGCCGCTGATTCGCCGCCAATTCGTCGACAGGGTACCGCAGCCCGACGCTCCATTACGCGTTGTAGCTGTTGTGGAGGTACGCTTGGTGCGACGCTTGGGCTTGCCAATATCCGCGCTGCTTTTGGCCGGCGCCTGCGCCGGCAGTCCGTCGGCGCCCCCGCAGGCCGACCAGCAGGCCAAGAGCTTTGGGTCGCCGCCGCCGGATCGGGGTGCTCTTTACGTCTATCGGTCGGGCCTGATGGGCATGCTGCGGCCGCTCGATGTCAGCCTGGCGGGCGGCGCCTCGGCGCAGCTGGGCTACAACACCTTCATCCTTGTCGAAGGGCCGCCGGGCCAGATCGATATCGCGTGCAAGGTGGGCGACAACACCGCCAACGGCCAGGTACAGATCCAGGGTGGGCAGACGCGTTTCGTCGAGGTGTCGATGAATGCCGGCCTGTGGTCGCCGAGCTGCGAGATCGCCGAAGTGCCGGTCAACCAGGGCCAAGCTGGCGTCCGATCAGCCCGCCGCGTCGAACCTCTCTGACGACTACATGAACGTCCCGTCGGGGTCGCCGTTGAACAGGATGCGGCCGACCGTCTCGAAATGCGCTTCGCGCGCCTGGATCTGCTGCGACAGCGTATGGATGTCGCGGAAGCGGCGCTCGAACGGCGTGCCGAGGAAGATCGCCGAGGTGCCGGCGGCCTTGTAGACCCAGTCCGCCGTCTTCTCGGCCTGGTGGATGGCCTGCGTGCAGGCGAGCCGCACGCGGGCGCGGTCGGTCGTCCCGATCGGCTCGACCTCGCCGGCGCGGCCATGCACGTCGCGCAGGATCTCGACCAGCCAGGCACGCGCCGAGCCGATATCGGCTTCGCGGCGGGCGACGTCGGACTGCACGCTGGGATTGTCGGCGAGGCGGGCGAGATAGCGCGGCGTCTTGGTGGCGGCGAGCTCGATGAAGGCATCGAGCATGGCGCGCGCGATGCCGAGCGCCACCGCCGCCACGCCGCAGGCATAGAGGCCCTGCATGGTGAAGGCATAGAGCGGCCCGGGCTCGCGGCGTAGCTGCGGCTCTTCGCGCGTGGTGCTGAAGGCTTCCGGCACGAACAGGTCGGCGACGCTGTAGGAGTCGGAGGCCGTGCCGCGCAGGCCGATGGTACGCCACGTGTCGAGCAGCTGCGCACGCTCGACTGGGAACAAAAAGGTGCGGATGGCCGGGCGGCCGTGGCTGTTGA
>DATGZZ010000790.1:0-2628 GCA_035296945.1 Reyranella sp. | reverse complement strand
ACGCCAATCGTCACCGGTTCCTGAGCTCTTCGCCCATCAGCCGCCGCCGCGCGCCGACGGACGGCTGCCGATCACCGTCACGCACCTGGAGATGGTGCGCGCCGACTGGACCGAGCGTGGCCGCGCGCCCGAGATCGCCGTGCAGATCGAGCGGATCACCGCGCCGACCGCTGCGTTCTATCGCGAGCTCTACGATCGCGTCGGCCGTCCCTGGCTGTGGTACGAGCGTCGCCTGTTGAGCGATGCCGCTCTGCAGATGTTGCTCGACCAGCCGGGTCACGAGCTGCATGTCGCCCGCCACGACGGCGACCTGGTTGGCTATTTCGAGCTGGGCGGCGACGAACTCGTCTTCTTCGGCCTGACGCTGGACTATATCGGCCGCCGGATCGGCCCGTGGCTGCTCGACCGCGCCATCGACCGCATCTTCGCCCGTGGCGTTAAGCGGATCGACCTCAACACCAACACGCTCGACCATCCCAAGGCGCTCGACACCTATCGCAAGGCAGGGTTTCGCCCGGTGCGCAGCGAAAGCAAGGAATTACGCGATCCGCGCGTGCTGTGGCCGGAGGTCTATCGCTGGCCGCCGTCGTGAGCCATCAGCTCGCCTCGGCGCGCCAGCCGCTACGGTCGGCCTCGATTGCTGAGTAGGCAGCGTTTTTGAATTCGCCGAGCTCTTCGCAATGCAAGCGATGGACTTCCAGCAATGGCCGGCTGCGCCGGGCAAGAAGGTTCGGCTGCTTCTCCTTCATGTAGGTGAGCGCGACCGCCAAGGTCACATCGGCCCGCGACGGCCGCTCTCCATGCAGCCACGGTGACGGCGACAGTGCTTCCAGCCATGACAGCGCAGAATTGATCTGCCGCTCGACACGAGCGACGACGTTCGGGTCGCGCTTGTCGGCGGCACGCCGCGCCCCCTCGAATATGCGCTCGTAGAGCTTTTCGGTCAGGCCGAGGGCTACCGCTTCAATGCGCAGGATGGCGCGGCGGTCGGGACCGCCGGCTGGCACCATGCGGCGGTCTGTGCTGGCCAGCTCGTCCAGATGGTCGAGAATAGCTCGGCTGTCGAAAAGGCGTTCGCCGTTGTCGAGCTGCAACACCGGCACCTTGCCCAAGGGGTTGATCAGCAGCATCGCGTCGAAGTCTGCAAACACCGACAGCACCTGCCGCTCGAAGGGCATGCGATAGAAGTTCATCGTCACCGCTACGCGGCGCACGAAGGGAGAATCGTATTGCCCGACCAGGATCACACGGCTGCTCCGGTTGCATGGCGGTCCGGCGGAATTGCCGGCACCGTGCGGCCATTGGGCAGACCCTACGCTGGCCGCCGAAGGAATGCCTGTGCCATAGTGCAGTTCATGACCTCAAAGAAAACTTATACCAGACCCGACACAGTTCTGGCCGTCGCCGGCCGCGATCCCGCAAACAACTTCGGCATCGTCAATCCGCCCGTCTACCACGCCTCGACGATCCTCTCCCCGACCATGGAGAAGTTCGAGAACCGCGTGCCGTTCGAGGGCTTCGGCTATGGCCGCAACGGCACGCCGACCCAGAAGGCGCTCGAGGACGCGGTTGCCGCCATCGAGGGTGCCCATCGCTCGATTGCCGTGCAGTCAGGCCTCGCCGCCGTCACCGGCGCGATCGTGGGCTTCCTGAAGACCGGCGACCACATGCTGCTGACCGACAACGCCTACGGTCCGGCGCGGCGCTTCGCCAACACCACGCTCAAGAACTTCGGCGTCGAGACCACGTTCTTCGATCCAATGATCGGCAAGGACATCGAGAAGCTGATCCAGCCCAACACCAAGGTCGTCTATCTCGAGGCGCCCGGCTCGCAGACCTTCGAGGTGCAGGACGTCGACGCCATCGCCGCGGTCGCCAAGAAGCACGGCGCTGTCGTGATGATCGACAACACCTGGGCGACGCCGCTCTACTTCAAGCCGTTCGACCATGGCTGCGATCTGTCGATCCATGCCGGCACCAAGTACATCGTGGGCCACTCGGACGCGATGATGGGCATCATCTCCTGCGCCACGCGCCAGATGTTCGAGACGGCAAAGACGGCGTGCCAGAGTTTCGGCTTCCACGCCGCACCCGACGACTGCTACCTCGCGCTCCGCGGCTTGCGCACCATGGCGGTGCGCCTGCGCCATCACGAGAAGAGCGGCGTCGAGATGGCCCATTGGCTGAAGGGCCGGCCCGAGGTCGACAAGGTGCTGCACCCCGCCCTGCCCGACTGCCCGGGCCACGACAACTGGAAGCGCCAGTTCAAGGGCTCGTCTGGCCTGTTCTCCTTCACCCTGCGCGACGGCTACAGCCGCAACGCGCTCGCTGCCATGCTCGACGGCATGGACATCTTCGGCATGGGCGCGAGCTGGGGCGGCTACGAAAGCCTGTTGATCCCGGCCCACCCCGACCAGTACCGCACCGCCGTGCCGTGGCCCAAGGGCAAGCACCTGCTGCGCGTCCATATCGGGCTGGAGGACGTCGAGGATCTCAAGACCGACCTCGCCGAGGGCTTCGAGCGGCTGAACCGCGCGCACAACGCCTGAGCCTTCGCGATGACCTGACGGTCCAAGTCGGCTAACCTGCCCGCGGGGGCAGGCATCTACCATGGACCATCCCGTAAGC
>DATGZZ010000789.1:0-4562 GCA_035296945.1 Reyranella sp. | reverse complement strand
GAAATAGAGCAGCAGCGGATCGTCGGCGTTGGTCGTGCCCTCGGCCTTGAACTCGGCCGAACACTTGTAGGCGTCGCCGAGCGACAGCCAGCCGGCGATGGGCTTGGCGCTGGTGTTGACGAACACCACGCCCTCCCGGGGCAGGCCGGCGCACTTGGCGACCTGGTCCTCGTCGGTGACGATCATGCGCGCACGGCCACGCTCGACGCGGTCGGCCAGCTCTTCCGTCGTGAGCAGGGTCGTCGCCGGGATCACGACGACGCCGAGCTTCATGGCGGCCAGCATGATCTCCCACAGCGGCGCCACGTTGTTCAGCACCAGCAGCAGGTGATCGCCGCGCTTCAGCCCCTGCTGCCGTAGCCAGTTGGCGACTTGGTTCGAGCGCTGCGACAGCTCGCCGAAGCTGAGCCTGGTCTCGCGGCCGCTGGCCACGTCGACGATCCAGAGGCCGCAGCGATCCTTGTTGGCCGCATTCGCCAGCTCCGCGTCGAACCAGTCGATCGCCCAGTTGAACGCCACCGGGTCGGGCCAGCGGAAGCCCGCCACCGCCTTGGCGTAGTCGGTGCGGTTGGCCAGCAGGAAGTCGCGCGACTGGCGAAAGGTGGGCATGCGTTCCTCCGTACTCTTGATTTCAGCGAAGCGCGGACCGCGGGCGTCTCGCCCGCCTCATGAGCGGGCCGGAGGCCCGCGGTCCGCGCTTCGCTGTCTTTCTTACTCGCGAACCGGGCTGCCTTCGAGCTTGAGCGGCGCATCGGCTGCCGGGCGTGTGGGCTCATCGATCCTGAGGCAGCCGGCGGCGAGCCCGTCGCCCGGCGCCTTGTCGACGGGGGCGATGAACAGCGCGGTGAGCTTCATGTCGCCCACCAGCAGCCGGGCCTCGCTCAGCCAGCGCGTGGCGCGGATCGAATTGCCGGCCTTGTCGAGCCGGAGCCAGCCGCAGATCATCGGACGTTCGCCGGAATCGTCGATCCGGACATGAGCGGTGTCGTTGCCGGTGAACGATCCCGCATTGCTGGTCACCCGCCATTCGAACGGCACGGCGCGATAGCGCTTGGCGTCCTCGGCCGACACGTCGATGGTGCCGACATAGTCGGCCTTGGCGAGCGACGGATCGCGCAGCCAGCCCATGTGCACGGCAAAGCCGAACACCAGCAGGGCCGCGCCCAGCAGCAGGATCGCCCAGCGCGGGATCGACCACATGTCAGCCCAGGATGACGGTCATGCCGCCGTCGACCACCAGCGTATGGCCGGTCATGTAGGCGCCGGCGTCCGAGGCCAGCAGCAGCAGGGGGCCGCGCAGGTCCTCGGGCTTGCCCCAGCGATGGGCGGCGGTGCGCTGCTCGAGCATGGCGTTGAACGCCTTGTTCTGCTGCAGCGGCACGTTGAGCTCGGTGCGGATGTAGCCCGGCGCGATCGCGTTGCAGGTGATGTTCGGCCCGTACTCGGCGGCGAGGTTCTTGGTGAGCCCGATCAGGCCGTGCTTGGCTGCGACATAGCCCGCCACCGTGGCGCGGCCGAGGATGCCCATGATCGAGGAGATGTTGACGATGCGGCCGTACTTGCGCCCCAGCATGTGGCGGCCGACCTCGCGCGCCAGCATGAACTGCGAGACGAGATCGGTCTCGATCGCGGAGCGGAAGGTCTCGGTCGAGGTGTCGACGATCGCCTCGCGGTAGATGATGCCGGCATTGTTGACCAGCACGTCGATGCGGCGGTGCCTGGCGATGATGCTGGCGACCTGCTCGCGCACGGCGGCTTCATCGGTGATGTCGAGCGGCGTCACCTCGGCCTTGCCGCCTTTGCGCTTGATGGCGCGCACCGTCACCTCGAGCTCTTTCACCGTGCGGCCGGCACACAGCACCGTGGCGCCGGCGGCGCCCAGGGTTATCGCCATGTCGCGGCCCAGCCCGCGCGAGGCGCCGGTCAACAGCACCACGCGGTTCTTCATCGAAAACAGATCGGCCATGCCCTGTCCGTATCCTGCCATTTTGCCTTGGGGACCGATCCTAGCCTATGAAGGGCGGCAGGAGATATCCGGAGGGACACATGGCGAAATCGGGCAAGGTGGCGATCGTGACGGGCTCGGCGACGGGGCTCGGCGCCTCGTGCGCGATCGACCTGGCGGGGCGCGGCTGGAACGTCGCCATCAACTATACCAAGAGCAAGAAGGAAGCCGACGAGACCTACGAGACGGTCAAGGGCAAGGGCGTCGAGGCGATCCTGGTGCAGGCCGACATGGGCCAGGACGCCGACTGCCGGAAGCTCGCGGCCGAGACCCTGAAGACGTGGGGCCGGATCGACGGTCTCATCAACAACGCCGGTACCACCAAGTTCCAGAACCAGGGCGACCTCGACGGCGTGACGCCCGAGGACTTCGACCGCATCCTGCGCGTCAACGTCACCGGCCCCTACATGATGAGCCGCGCCGTCTTTCCGACCATGAAGAAGCAGTGGGAGGACAAGCAGGAGAGGGGCGCCATCGTCAACATCTCCTCGATCGCGGGCGTCATGGGCGTCGGCAGCTCGATCCCCTACGCCTGCTCCAAGGGCGCGCTCAACACCTTGACGCTCACCCTGGCGCGCTGGTTCTCGCCGGCAGTGCGCGTCAACACCGTGTGCCCGGGCTTCATCCAGACGCGCTGGCTCCTGGGCGGCATGGGCGAGGAGAATTACAACAAGATGAAGCAGAGCCAGGAGCAGACCGCGCCCCTGCGCCAAGCCGGCACGCCCGAGCAGATGGCCGAGGCCGTCCTGTTCTTCCTGACCAGCGCCTCCAACATCACCGGCGAGTTCCTGATCGTCGACGCCGGCATTCACCTCGCCAGCCTGCCGATGAAGGCGCGTTAGCGCTGGGGGCGCGCCACTCCAGTGGCGCGATCATCTTTCGCTGCAGGCAAAGACGCGCGACTGGAGTCGCGCGCCCCCAGCAAGACAACCTGAACCTTCTGCCGCGCGCGGTCGTGGCAGCAGGATTTTCGCTTCGCATGAAGTCCCCTCATGGAAGCGCGCAACTCTTCTCCATGGCGAGAAGGGAGGTGCCGGCCAACATGGAATGTGACAAGCAGCGGAGTCACATCATGAGCCTGCAATCCTCCATCATCGCCAACCTGGCCAGCGTCCAGGCCGACATGAATTACCTCGCGCCGATGCTCGAGCGGCCGCGCAACTACACGTTCGAGCCGCCGCCGGGCGTGCCGCGCAGCAACACCGTCAACGTTGCCCATCGCGTGCCGATCCACGATGCCCGGCCGGTCGCCGACCGCGTGTCGCTTGACGCCAACGGCTTCGCGCTGGTCAACCATCGCAGCGCGGTGCGCAACTTCTTCGACGACGAGGAAGTGCGCCGCGTCTATTACCCCGAGGTCGAGCGCGTGGTGAAGCAGGCGACGGGCGCCTGGCGCGTCCATATCTTCGACCACACCACGCGCCGCCGTGTTCCGGACGCACAGGACCGCAGCGATGCGCCGCGCCAGCCCGTGCAGCGCGTGCACATCGACCACACCGCCCGCTCGGGCCCGCAGCGCGTGCGCGACCTTCTGCCCGACGAGGCCGACGAGTTGCTGAAGGGCCGCGTGCAGGTGATCAACTTGTGGCGGCCGATCAAGGGGCCGGTGCAGGATTCGCCGCTCGCCGTGTGCGACGCCACTACGATCGACCTTGCCGACCTGGTGCCGTCGGACCTGGTCTATCCCCAACGCGTCGGCGAGACCTACTCGGTGAAGTACAATCCCGCGCACCGCTGGTTCTACGTGCCGCGCATGCAGCCCGACGAGGCGTTGCTGCTGAAGTGCTCGGACACGAAGACCGATGTGCCGGCGCGCTTCACGCCGCACAGCGCGTTCATCGATCCGACGGCGTCAGCCGATGCGCCGCCACGCGAGAGCATCGAGGTGCGGACGCTGGTGTTTCACCGCTGAGCGCTGACCTTCGCTCTCCTCATGTTCCTCTCCCCCGCTAGGGGGAGAGGCTAGGAGAGGGGGCTTCGAAGGCTGTCTGTAACCCCCTCACCCACCCTCTCCCCCTAGCGGGGGAGAGGAGCTCGATTCACGTTGCGATTGAGGAAGCTAAACCGGTAGTTCGTGGCCGCGGCCGATGTTGCGGATGACCTCGCTCAGGTGCGGCTTCTCCTGCAGCAGGGCGCGGCGGTAGGCCAAAAGGCCGCGCAGCAGGGCGCCGTCGCGCTCGAGCAGCGTGTCGGCGAACTCGACCATGCGGGTGTTGGGCCAGCCGTGCTTGCGCATGTCCAAAAGCTTCAGGAAGGCTGCCTCCTCCTGGCCAGGTGCGTGCTGGCACATCAGGATGGCGGCAGCCGCGGTCGAGCGCGAGATGCCGGCATGGCAATGAACCAGCACGTGGCTGTCGGGCCGGGCGTGCACGCGCTCGCCGAATTCCAGCACCTTCGCGATATGGTCGGGCGTGCAGGCTTCGAAGCCGGGATACTCGGCCACGACGTCGTCGAAGCGGATCAGCTCGTGCTCGATCGCGGAATAGTGGTCGAGGGCGGGCGGGCGCGGCTCGTGGGTGTCGATGATCGACAGGACGTGGCTGACGCCGACCGAGCA
>DATGZZ010000788.1:0-2830 GCA_035296945.1 Reyranella sp. | reverse complement strand
CACGACGGCAATGGGCGCCATGATCTTCTTCTGGGGCCGGCTCGCCTATGCGGTCATCTACGTGGCCGGCATTCCCTGGCTGCGCACGCTCGCCTGGTTCGTGTCGGTCATCGGCATGGCCATGATCGCCTGGGTCCTGTTGCAGGCGATGTAGGCTGGGGCGCGCGACACCGGTCGCGCGTCATCTCAATGCTCTTCTGGACCGCGCGCATCTTGCGCGCTCATGATTCATGAGCGCGCTGGAAGCTCGCGGTCCGGAAGACCATGACGTGCCACTGGAGTGTCGTGCCCCAGCGGGTCTCAGTGCTGGGCACCCATCGCCTGCACCAGCAATTCGACGTCGATGCGGCCGGCCTTCTCGAACATCAGGGTCACCGGCACCTTGGCGTCCTTGGCGAACGGCGCCTTCAGCTCCATGAACATGATGTGCAGGCCGCCCGGCTTCAGGGTCACGGTGGCGCCGGGTGGGATCTCCAGGCCCTTGTCGAGCTCGCGCATGCGCATGACGTTGCCGTCCATCTTCATCTCGTGGATTTCGACTTTGGCCGAGGCGGCACTGCGCGCCGCGATCAGCCGGTCGCCCGTCGTGCCCTTGTTGGTGATGGTCACGTAGCCGCCGCCGGCCTTGGCAGTCGGCGCCGTGGCGCGCGTCCATGGCTGAGTGATTTCCAGCGAGCCGAGCTTGTAGTCCTGCGCCCACACCGGCGAGGCAAGGAGCGCCGCGGCGGCGATCAGGGAACGGAATCGGACGAACATGACGTGCTCCTCATTGAGACTTGGATTGGGCGTCGAGCCATTGACGGACCTGGGCGAGGTCGGCGACACCGGGCAGGACCGTCGCCTGGCCGCTGCGATCGATCATCACGGTGCGCGGCAGCTCGCCCGCCCAGGCCGGGTCGATCTCGTAGCGCAGGCGCTCGTAGAAGCGGTCGGTGAAGGACCAGCTTTCGGTCCCGTCGAGACCGAAACGCGCCAGGGCGGCGTCGAGGCGCTCGGGATCCTGCGGCACAGGGTCGGCGGCGACCAGCACCAGGCGCATGTCGGGCCGAGCCTTCTTGAGCGCCGCCCAGTGCGGCATCTCGACCAGGCAGGGCGCGCAGGTCAGTCCCCAGAAGTGGATCACCGTCGGCCGACCGGCATGGGCCGCGCTGAGCTTGGCCCAACTTCCGCGTTCGAAAGGCAGAGGATCGGCATTGGCCGTTCCGAACGAGGCGAGGCCGAGCAGCAGGGCGAGGAAGATGGACAGTCTCATGGCTGGTCTCCCAGCGGGATCAGGCGGTAGCCCTCGTTCTTGGTGAGCCACGACAGGTAAGTGCGCTGCCTGTCGGCGACGAGCAGAGGATGGTCGGAGGCGTCCGCCGTCCCGGCCACGGTGCGGGGTGGGCTCCATTGACGACCGCTGTCGTGACTGACCTGCCAGCGCACCGCCACCTTGTCGCCGTCGAACTCCTTCCACACCAGGTGCAGCGCCGAGCCGTTGGCCAGGAGATAGGGCCGCGCCGGCTGGCGGTTGGCCGCCGACAAGGGCCGCGGCTGGGAGTAGGACGCGTCGCCGGAATCGGCGCGGGCATAGAACAGGCCCTTGCGCGCCGCGCCGTCGGTGAACCAGGCGACGTGATACGAGCCGTCGGGCGCGATCGCCAGGGCGGGCCCGTGATGCGGGCAGGCTTCGATCTTCCAGTCGTCGACGCTGACGCGGCGCACCGGCCTTTGTGTCGCGGGATCGCGGAAGGTGATCACGCCATGATCGCGCACCGAGCCCGGGAAGATGTTGCGGAACGCCACGGCCGGCCGCCCGGCGTCGGCGAAGGCGAGGCCAAGCCTGCAGCATTCGCAGGTATTGTCGAGGGCGATGGAGGTGCCGCCGAAGCCTGCATCGCCGTCCTCCCAGGCGTAGGCAAGCGCCGCTCCCGGGTAGGCGCGGCCGGCGGCGTGAGCCTTGGTGACATTGCGCTTGTCGAGCCAGGCCGCGAACACGCGGCCCGCCGGATCGACGCCGGCGACCTCGAAGCGCTGGCTGGTCGTGTCCGACGTGATCGGGCGCGGCTGCGTGAAGCTCGTGCCGTCGCTCGATCGCGCGAAGTAAGTCCGGCCGTTGAAGTTCTTGTCCTGGAAAGTGCCGAAGGTGACGATCAGCCCGCCCTTGGGATCGACCGCGATACGCGCCCGCGCATCGGGCCCCCAGTCGAGGTTCATGGGTTCGGGCGTCACCGTGACCGGCGCGGCGAACGTCTTGCCGAGGTCGGTCGAGCGCTGCACGACGATGCGGTCGCCGGTGGGCCGTACGACCCAGAGCGTGCCGTCCGGCCCGAAGGCCGGAGTGGCGGTGAACGCTTCCGGTGTGCTGCCCGGCTTGCCATGCTGATGCTGAGCCGCGGCAGTGGCGCCGGACAGGACGAGCGCTGCGAGCGCAAGCAACAGGCGCATCAGAACCTCACTCTCATGCCGGCGATTGCGGTCAGCGGCATTCCGAGCTGGGGAATCGCCGACGCATTGACCGTCGACCCTTCGAACGACGTCAGCGTGTATCCTGAGGCCAAGTACTGCACGTTGGTCAGGTTCTGGATACTGCCATAAATGTCCACGTCCTTGGCGGGCGACCATCTGACGCCGAGGTCGATCAGGGTGGCGCCGTCGTTCAATTGCGAGTGCCCGGTGTCGTTCCAGTATGGCGGGAAAGCCTTCATCGAGGCTGTTAGGAACAGATTCTCCAACGGCCGCCATTCCACGCCTGCCGTGAACATGTAGGTCGGCACCTGGCCGAGCTGCACGCCGGTGCGTACCAGCGTGGGATTGGTCGAGCTGGTGAGATAGGCGACGGTGTTGGTGA
>DATGZZ010000787.1:0-6102 GCA_035296945.1 Reyranella sp. | reverse complement strand
GCGGCGACCTTCTCCTTGGTCGTGGTCTGGGCGAGCGCCGGCCGCGGCACGAGCAGCGCCGCGGTGCCGGTAAGGAACGTCCGCCGGACAATCGAGCGGCCTGGATCAACGCGCAAGGTCATGGGCTGGAGATAACGGAAGGCGCACTTCCGGGAGCGGCCAAGATGGGGTCTCGCCCTACTGATGCGACCCGCGAGTGGCCGCTCCCGGCGTGGCGTCCGTGTGTTCCCGCTATGCTGATGCCCGAACGTCTGCGTCAGCAATCGTCGCGGCGCGCTGGCCCGGTGGAAGCATGCAAAACCTCCTCTTGCAGACGTGACTGGGTCAATCCAGCCATGAGACACCAAGACTGTCAATGCCGCGCGTAAGGCGAGGCGTCTCATGTTCCGCCACCTTGGATGGCAGCGGTGACAGCCAGCGGCTAAGCTGGCGGCTTGGGTAGGAGGGTACGGCTACAAGTACAGACAAAAGAAACAGGGGAGGCTCCATGCTGAAGATCGTGGTAGCGGCGCTTGCGGCTGTGTTTTCGCTGTCGCACGTCGAAGCTCAAGCACAAGCGTACCCATCGAAGCCCATCAGGTTCGTCATTCCCTTCGGTGCGGGCTCGGCAACCGACGCTCTCGCGCGCATCGTCGGCCAGGAGCTGGAGCAGACGCTCGGCCAGCCGATCATCGTGGTCCAGAAGCCCGGCGCCGACGGCGCCCTGGCCGCCGGCGAGGTCAAGCGCGCGGCGCCCGACGGCTACACGTTGCTGTTCGGCACCAACAGCCCGCTCGCCGTCGCGCCGAACATGCAGAGGGAGCCGCCCTACAACGTCCTCACCGACTTCACGCCGATAAGCTTCCTTGGCGAGAACAGCTTCTTCATCGTCGTCCATCCCTCGGTGCCGGCGAACTCGCTCGCAGAGCTCATCGCCGTCGCCAAGGCCGCTCCCAAGCCGCTGAACTATGCCGCGGGCAACACCTACGCCTTCGTGTCGATGGCGATGCTCGCGGCGAGGAACAAGATCGAGCTCGAAGCGATCCGCTACAAGTCGGAGCCCGACGCGATCGCCGACCTGCTGTCGGGGCGCGTCCAGGTCATGAACGGGACGGCGACATCGGTCGCCGCGCACGTGAAGGCCGGCAAGCTGAAAGCGCTCGCCACCATGCTCGACGTGCGCAGTCCGTTGATGCCTGACCTTCCCACGATCATCGAGGCGGGCCAGAGCCAGTTCCCCATCGTCCCCTGGTTCGCGCTGGTCGGTCCGGCCGAGCTGCCGGCCGAGGTCGTGGCCACCATGAACAAGGCGATGGCGGCCGCACTCGCCAAGCCCTCGGTGAGGGAGCAGGTGGAACGGCATGGCTTCATACCGAAGTCATCCACTCCGGCAGCGCTTGCGGCCTACATGAAGGAGCAGCTCGCGGTTTGGAAAGCGGCGCTGAAAGACTCGGGCATCGAGCCGCAATGATGGAGGTTCGAATGAAAGGCCTGGCTCTTTTCGCAGTGGCGGCCTCGCTCCTGACGGCGGGTGCGGCGCAAGCGCAATACCCCGACAAGCCGGTGCGCGTCATCGTGCCATTCATCGCCGGCAGCGCGCCCGATGTCGCAGCGCGACTGGTGGCGCAGCGCCTGACCGCGAGCCTCGGCCAGCAGTTCGTCGTCGACAACAAGCCGGGCGTCGCCGGCAACATCGGCGCCGAGATCGCGGCCCGTGCCGCGCCCGACGGCTACAGCCTGATGCTGATGACCAGCAGCCATGTCCTCAGTCCCTTGCTCTACGCCAAGGTGAACTTCGACCCGCTGAAAGACTTCGTGCCGGTGACCATGCTCACCCGCATCCCCTCGCTGATGGTGGTGCCGCCATCGTCGCCGGCCAAATCGGTCACGGAGTTCGTGGCGCTCGCCAAGTCGATGCCCGGCAAGCTTAACTACGCCTCGGGCGGCGCCGGCAGCCTGGCGCATCTGTCGGCCGAGGCTTTCCGGCTGGCGGCGGGAATCGACTATATCCACGTGCCCTACAAGGGCGCGCCGGACATCGTGCTGGCCCTGCTCAGCAAGCAGGTCGACGTCGGCTTCCCGACCATGCCGACCGCCTTCCGGCCGGCCCAGCAGGGCACCTTGCGGGCGCTGGCCGTGACCAGTGCCAAGCGCACCAAGGCGATGCCGGAGGTGCCGACCCTGCTGGAAGCGATGCCCGATGGCTTTGCGCTCGATGCCTGGCTCGCGCTGGCGGCACCGGCCGGCACACCGCCGCAGATCGTCGCGCGCCTCCACGCCGTCCTGGTCGAGGGATTGAAGGATCCGGCGTTTCGCAGCGCGTTGGACAGCGACGGATCGGAAGTCGTGTTCAACAGCCCTACCGAGTTTGCCGCTTTGCTTAAAGACGAGACGGCCAAGTGGCAGGCGCTCATCACACGGGTGGGCGTGAAGCTCGAATAGAGCATCGCCCGCCCTTCATGTTCCTCTCCCCCGCTAGGGGGAGAGGCTAGGTGAGGGGGCTTCGACAGTTCCTGCAACCCCCTCACCCAACCTCTCCCCCTAGCGGGGGAGAGGAACATGAACAGTGTGCGAACTCTTCTGCAATTCAGATCCGCCGCCACAACGGCCAGGTCGCCGCGAGCGCCAGCAGCCCCATCGCGCCCGTCAGCGCCGTCGCGTGCGGCGCGCCGATCCGGTCGGCGAGCCAGCCCAGCCAGACGAAGCCGATCGGGCCCGTGCCGATGCACACCGACAGCACGCCCATGATGCGCGACCGCATCTCGATGGGAGCGGCAAGGTAGACGGTTGTCGCCTGCAGGGTGGAGAAGGCCGCACCGGCGAGCCCGGTCGCCAGCAGCGCTGCGCCGGCCGAGATCGGATCGGGTGCGAGCGCGAAGGCAATCACTGACAGGAGGTAGGCCGCCATGCCACCGACATAGGCGCGAGCGTGCCAGCCCGGGGTCAGCCACAGCGCCAGCACCAGGGCGCCCACGAAGGCGCCGACGCCGTCGACGCTGGTCAGCAGGCCGACGCCCTCCGGCCCGAGCCGCAGCTGGTCGCGGCCGATCACGGGAATCATGCTGGTGAAGGGCCAGGCGAAGATGTTGTAGATGATCGTCACCAGCAGGATCGCGCTGAGGCGCCGGTCTTTCAGGACGATCGCGATGCTCTCCCAGGTGCGGGCCAGCACGGCGCCGGCGCCGGGCGTTGCGGGCATGCGGATGCGAACCAGCAGCGTGGCCGCAATCGCCGTGGCATACAGCACCACGCTCAGCACGAAGGCGCCTTCGATGCCGATGCCGGCCAGCAGCAGGCCGCCGGCTGTCGGGCCGACCATGCGGCTGGAATTGTTGGCACCCACGTCGAGCGCCATCGCCGTGGCCATGCGATCGCGGCCCATGACCTCGCCCATAATTGTGCGGCGCAGGGGATTGTCGGTCGCCCAGCCGCAGCCGTTGATGAAGCTCGCCGCGGCGAAATGCCAGACGTCGAGCGCTCCCATCCAGGCGACGATCGACAGCAGGGCCGACGTCAAGGCAAGGAGACCGACCATGGCGGCGAGCGTCAGCCGCCGGTCGAACCGTTCGGCGATGGCGCCGAGGAAGGCGCCGAACAGGCCCATCGGCAGCAGGCGCAGCATGGTGATCATGGCGACGATGAAGGCCGAGCCGGTCTGCTGGTAGACGACGATCCCCATGACGACCGTCTCCAGCCAGCGCACGGTCGACACGATCATGCCGACGTACCACAGGCGCCAGAAGTCGGCCGGAATGGTGCGCAGTTGGGATCGGAACGGCAGGTCGGGGGTGTTGTTCTCGCTCATCGGGCCACAGGCGCCCATTGCATCGATGCGACAGTGCTTAGTAGTTTGGTTTGGGTGTGTGCGGGAGCTTTTGGAAAGGTCAGTGATGCTGAAGGTAAAATCGATGGCGTTCAATGAGCTCGTCAAGGCGAAGGCCAAGATCGAGGCCGAGCTCGAGTTGCGTGCTGCGAAAGAGCGTTCCCGACTGATCGAAGCAATCGGTAGGCTCCGCAGATTGTCGGCGACGAAGTCGAACGGCGCCGGCCGGCCGCATGCGCTCAAGGGCAAGAAGCTGCCGCCGCTCTACCGCAATCCCAAGAATCGCGCCGAGACCTGGGCAGGACGCGGCAACCGGCCGAGATGGCTGGTCGCGGCGCTCCGAGGCGGCAGGAAGCTCGAAGCGTTCGCGATCAAGTGACGTGATGCTGCTCTCGATGTGCATCAACTGAACGCAGCGGAGGTTCACTGTGTCCACGCGGTGAATGCTGGTGCTGACGGCTGTCACCCCGAGCGAAGCGAGGGGCCTTTCAGGCTGGGCCCCGTAGCTCGGCCTTGGCTGGCCCGTGTTTTTCGCATGCGGCAGCGCCCTGCCGGGGGTGTACTCTCGGGGAAAGTTTCTCCCGGGAGGAAACAACGATGAGCTACGACCTCGTCATCAAGAACGGCACCGTGGTCGATGGCACGGGTGCGGCGCGCTACCAGGCTGACGTCGCGATCGTGGATGGCAAGGTGGCGGAGATCGGGAAGGTGACCGAGGGTGCCAAGCGCACGATCGACGCCGACGGGCTGGTCGTGGCGCCGGGCTTCGTCGATCCGCACACCCACTACGACGCGCAGATCTGCTGGGACGGCGCGGTGACGCCCTCGTCATGGCACGGTGTGACAAGCGTGGTGATGGGCAATTGCGGCGTCGGCATCGCGCCCTGCAAGCCCGAGACCCGCGAGATCGCCATGCGCGACTTGGTGAACGTCGAGGGTATCCCGTTCGACGTGCTGAACAAGGGCATCACCTGGGATTGGGAAACCTTCCCGCAATTCATGGACGCTGCGGCGGCGCGCAAGCCGTCGCTCAACCTCGCCTTCATCGCCCCGCTGACGCCGTTCCGGCACTATGTGATGGGCGAGGCGTCGATTGAGCGCGCGGCGACTGCCGACGAGACCGCCAAGATCGCCAAGCTGATCGGCGAGGCAGTCGATGCCGGTGCGCTCGGCTTCTCCTCAACGACGCTCAACCAGCATCTCGGCTTCGAGGGCAAGCCGCTGGCTTGCCGCAACGCCAGCCGCGAGGAGTTGAAGGCCTACGCCAATCAGCTCAAGCAGCGCGGCAAGGGCGCCATCGAGATCGCGCTGACCCGCCAGGTCGGCGTGCTCGAGCAGGACCAGTGCGAGCTGCTGGACTTCCTGCTGACCGAGAGCGGCCGGCCGGTGACCTTCATCGCCCTGTTCGACCGCGACGACATCCCCGAGGCGGTGCGCGACACGCTGCGCCGCGCCGCACCGATGATCGCCAAGGGAGCTCGGCCGCAGACCTCGCCGCTGCCGCTGACCCGCGAAGTCGACATGAAGAACCCGTTCTCCTTCGCCGCCTTCCCGGCGTGGAAGCGGGTGTTCGCCGACATGTCGCCCGCTTCGCACAAGAAGGTCTATGCCGATCCCAGCTTCCGCAACGAGTTCCGCCACGACCTCAAGAACCCGCTGGGCTTCAGCAACTGGGGCCGCATCGGCGTCTACGCCGTGAAGAACCCGGCGCTGAAGTCGCTCGAGGGCCGCTCGCTCGCCGACATCGCCAGGGAGCAGGGCAAGGACGGCGTCGACGCCTTCCTCGGCCTGGTGCTGGCCGACGATCTCCAGTGCGAGCTCACCATGGCGTCGTGGAACACCCGCGAGGACCGCATGCGCGAGCTGCTCAACAACAAGTCGATCCTGATGGCGCTGGGCGACGGCGGCGCGCATGTCGACATGCTGTGCGACGCCGGCTACCCGACCTACCTGCTCGGCACCTGGGTGCGCGAGAAGGAAGCGATCACCCTGGAAGAGGGCGTGCGCAAGTTGACCTCCGATCCCGCCGACCTGTTCGGCCTCAAGGATCGCGGCCGCCTCGTGAAGGGCGCCCCGGCCGACGTGGCGATCTTCGACGCCGGCCGCATCGGCTCCAAGAACCACGGCGAGCGGCGCTACGACCTGCCGGGCGGCGCCAAGCGCATCGTCATGCCGTCGAACGGCGTCGAGTATACGGTCGTCAACGGCGCGATCACCTGGGAGCAGGGCAAGCTCACCGCGGCCAAGGCGGGCCAGGTGCTGCGCAGCTAGCTCGGGATCGCGACGCCGGTCGGGCGCGG
>DATGZZ010000786.1:0-7365 GCA_035296945.1 Reyranella sp. | reverse complement strand
TGCCACTGGCGCTACGTGCTCGACAACCTGTTCGGCAACGTGAAGTCGGTGTCGTGCATCGCCGCCACCCACATCCCCGAGCGCGTCGACGAGGCGGGCAAGACCTACCCCGCGACCGCCGACGATGCGGCCTATGCCTCCTTCCAGCTCGAAGGCGGCATCATCGCCCACATCAACATGAGCTGGGCGGTGCGCGTCTACCGCGACGATCTCGTGACCTTCCAGGTCGACGGCACGCTGGGCTCGGCGGTCGCCGGCCTGACCGACTGCATGATCCAGCCGCGCACCGCCACGCCGCGGCCGGTCTGGAACCCCGACCAGAAACAGACCATCGACTTCTACGACAGTTGGCAGAAGATGCCGGACAACATCGTCTACGAGAACGGCTTCAAGGCCGAATGGGAGATGTTCATCCGCCACGTCGTCGAGGATGCGCCGTTCAAGCACTCGCTGGTCGAGGGCGCCAAGGGCGTGCAGCTCGTCGAATGCGCCCATCAGAGCTGGAAGGAACGGCGCTGGGTCGACGTCCCGGCGCTCAAGATCTGAGAGGAAGCCCCATGTCGATCATCGTGCCCCTGCCCGCCGCCGACGGGCGTCTCGCCCCTTACACCCTGTCCGACGCCGCGCACTTTCCCGATCGCATCACCCGACCGTTGAACAGGGTCGCGCTGGCGGCAGCCCACGTCGTGGCCGATCCGCACGCCGACATCGATCCTTGGCTGCAGGCCGCCCCCGACTGGGAGCGCACCATCGCCTATCGCGAATATCTCTGGGACCTCGGACTCGGCGTCGCCGAGGCAATGGACACCGCCCAGCGCGGCATGGGGCTGGACTGGCCGATGGCCCTGGAACTGATCAAGCGCTCGGTCGCCGCCTCGCGCGGCCGCGAGGGCGCCGTGGTCTTCTCGGGCGCCGGCACCGACCATCTCG
Organism: Reyranella sp.; assembly: GCA_035296945.1. GTDB lineage: Bacteria > Pseudomonadota > Alphaproteobacteria > Reyranellales > Reyranellaceae > Reyranella. The sequence goes on along the minus strand of DATGZZ010000786.1, from coordinate 6,435 downwards.
ACCCGGCCGGGACCTACACGGTCGACGACGTGATCCATGCCTATGAGGAGCAGATCGCCGCCATCGAGGCGGTCGGCGGCCGCATCATCCTGATGGCGTCGCGCGCCCTGGTGCGTGCCGCCCGTTCGGCCGACGACTATGCCCGCGTCTATCAGCGCGTGCTCTCCCAGGTGCGCCAGCCGGTGATCATCCATTGGCTGGGCGACATGTTCGATCCGGCCCTTGCCGGCTACTGGGGCACGCGCGACCTCGGCACGGCGATGGATACCGCCGTGGCCATCATCAATGCCTCGGCGGCCACGGTCGACGGTGTGAAGATCTCGCTGCTCGACAAGGACCGCGAGATCGCCATGCGGCGCCGGCTCGACAAGACAGTAAAGATGTACACCGGCGACGACTTCAACTACGCCGAACTCATAGCCGGCGACGAGCACGGCTACTCGCACGCGCTGCTCGGCATCTTCGACGCCATCGCGCCGGCAGCCGCGGCCTCGCTGGCGGCATTGGCCGGCGGCGACCTCGAGAAGTTCCACGCCATCCTGGCGCTGACCGTGCCGCTGTCGCGCCACATCTTCCGGGCGCCCACGCGCTTCTACAAGACGGGCGTGGTCTTCATGGCCTGGCTCAACGGCCATCAGGACCATTTCACCATGGTCGGCGGCCAGGAAAGCGCCCGCTCGACCTTACACCTCGCCGAGCTGTTCCGGCTGGCCGACAAGGCGGGCCTGTTCCGCGATCCCGAGCGCGCCGCGACGCGCATGAAGGCCGTTCTGGCCGTCCGCGGCGTGGCGTTGTAGCCCGAGATGCGCGATCTCAGCGCCGGACCGTCGCTGCTGTCGGTCAACACCGCGACGGTGCGCAAGCAGGCCGGTCTTCTGGAGATCATCGAGGCGTGCGCACGGCACGGCATTGCCGCAATCAGCCCGTGGCGCGACCAGGTGGCCGCCATCGGACTCGAGCAGGCGGCGCGCGCCATCAAGGATGCCGGCCTGAAACTCTCGGGCTACTGCCGAGGTGGGCTGTTCCCCGCCACCGGCGAGCACGTCACGGCGGCGCGCGACGACAACCGCCGCGCCGTCGACGAAGCGGCTGCTCTGGGCGCGCCCTGCGTCATCCTGGTCGCGGGCGGCTTGCCACAGTTCGCGCGGCCGGGCTCGACGCCGTCGAAGGACCTTTTGGGCACGCGCAAGATGATCGAGGACGGCATCGCCGAGCTGCTGGTCCATGCCCGCCAGGCATCATTGCCCCTGGCGCTGGAACCGCTGCATCCGATGTACGCGGCCGATCGCGCTGCGGTGAACACGCTCGGCCAGGCGCTCGACATCGCCCAGCGGCTCGATCCCGGCGGAACCGCGCTCGGCGTGGCCGTCGACGTCTATCACACCTGGTGGGACCCCGATCTGTACGCCAGCATCGCCCGCGCCGGCCGCGACAAACGCTTGATCGCCTACCATGTCTGCGACTGGCTGGTGCCGACCAAGGACATGCTGAACGACCGTGGCATGATGGGCGACGGCGTCGTCGACCTGCGCCGCATGCGACGTGCCGTGGAGGATGCGGGCTACACGGGCCTCATCGAGGCCGAGATCTTCTCCGATTATTGGTGGGCCCAGCCGATCGACCGCGTGCTCGCCACCTGCGTGGAGCGCTACCGCACTGTTGTGTGATTGCCTCCCCAGCGACGCTGGGGAGGTGTCGGCGTCTTACGCCGACGGAGGGGTCATGAGCCTCATCGATGGTGCTCATGACCCCTCCGTCGCCGTTTGACGGCGACACCTCCCCTTCGCGGAATCCGCGAAGGGGAGGAAGCGATACTCTCACCCCCGCTGCCGGCGCAGCTTCTGGATCGTCTCGTCGAGCGCCGACAGGAAGCGCGAGCGGTCGCGCGGCGCCATCGGCTTGGGGCCGCCGGTGATCTCGCCCATGGCGCGCAGGTTGGACATCAATTCGCGGCTGGCCATCGCCATGCCGATCGAGGCCGTGGTGAAGGGCACGCCGGTATTGCCGATCACCGCCGCACCCGCCTTCAGGCTACGGTCGGCGAGCGGGATGTCGGCGGTGACGACGATGTCGCCCGGTCCCGCACGCTCGGCGATCCAGTTGTCGGCGGCATCGAAGCTGTCGCTCACCACCACCAGCTCGACGCGCGGATCGCGCGGCACGCCGAGGTAGGAATTGCTGACGACGTAGACCTTGAGACCATAGCGCTCGGCAACGCGGTAGATCTCGTTCTTGACCGGACAGGCGTCGGCATCGACGTAAATGGAAGTCATCGTGCGGCGACAACTCAGGCCAACCGGCCGGATTGTCCACCAAAATGAGACGCCGGCGACCCTTTCGGACCGCCGGCGCCCCGTGGAGCAGATTGTCTGATGCTCAGCGCTGCCGGATGTGCGGCGAGATGACGTTGCCGCGGGCATCCAGGCGATTGCCCTGGCTGTCATAGCGGAAGCCGTACTCGTCCTTCATCGTGGCCTGGCGCGGACCGGCGGCATCCATTGACACCGGCTCCTGACCCGTTGCGTGGCCCTGTTCAAGCCTGTTGTTGCGCGTCGTCTTTTCAGCAGTCGGCATCGGCGGCTGCGAGGCAGGCGCCGTCGCCACGTTGCCGCTGTAGGTGGTCACGCTGGTCGTGGCAGGGCCACTGTACTGCATGCTGGGCTGCATCGCGGCGCCGCGGGGGCCGGGCTGGTCGCCGGGCTGGCGGACCCAGTCATTGCGGCCAATCAGGGGCCGGCCATAGGGATCGGCGGGCTCGCCGGCGGGCATGGTCTGGGCGTAGGAAACGCCGGCGGTGGCGATGAGCGCAAGGGTGAGCAACGTACGCTGCATGGAGGCACCTCCTGAAGAGTGGATGCCCGCTCAACGCCCCCTGATCGGGAGGGGTTGCACGCTAGATCAGCTCAGCACGGTAATCTTCTTGCGCTCGATCAGCTTGAAGTCGATGGCGGCGCCCAGTCCCGGCCCGTCGGGCACATGCACCATGCCGTCGCGGCCGACCACGATGTCCTGCTCCAGGCCGTATTTCTGGGCACCGTCGGGCAGCAGCACCTCGAAGAACTCGGTGTTCCGGATCGAGGCAATGACATGGAGGTTGGCGACGTTGTTCAGCGAATTGCCGCCGTGATGGACCTCGTAGTTCATGCGGAACGATTCAGCCAGGTGTGCCGCCTTCACCAGGGTGGTGATGCCGCCCTTCACGGCGACGTCGCCGCGCAGGTAGTCGGTGGCCTGCAGCATGATCCAGGGCTGGTAGGAATCGAGGCCGGTGATGGGGTACTCGGTGGCCATGATCGGGATCGAGAGCTGCTGCTTCAGCTTCACGTAATTGTAGATGTCCTGGTCGGCGAGCGGGTCTTCGTACCAGTGGTAATCCATCTCCTCGACAGCGCGGCCGACGCGCACTGCGGCCGGATAGTCATAGGCCCAGGTCGAATCGAGCATGATGGTGTAGTCGCCGACGGCGTTGCGCACCGCCTCGCAGACCTTGATGTCCTCGCGCCAGCGCGTCGGCGGATGGATCTTGTAGGCGGCCCAGCCGTTCTCCTTGAACTCGACGGCCTGCTCGGCGTAGGCGCTGGCCGACGCCAGGACGGCCGAGCTGGCATAGGCCGGCACCGATTCGCGATAGGTGCCGAGCAGGCGATGGATCGGCTGGCCGACCGCCTTGCCCAAAAGATCCCAGAGCGCCACGTCGACGGCGCCGATGGTGCGCACGCCGGCCGGACGCTGGCGCTTCCACAGATCGACGACCAGCGCCTCGCGATGCATCGGATTGCGGCCCATCAGCATGGGCTTGAGGTGCGTGATCAGGCCCTGCCCGTCGATCGCCGCCGAGTTCGAGGCCGAGCCCAGGAAGGCATGGCCCTCGACGCCGTCGTCGGTGGCGATGCGCAGAAGCCCGAGCGCGCTCGAGCCGGCGAACCTGCTGTGCTGGCCGTACTGCGTCGGCGGAATGTCGTCCCACGCAAACAGCGTCAGGCTGACGTCGGTGATCTTCATGGCGTCATCTCCCTCAGGCCTTTTCCGATGGTCGGAAGCGCCGTTCGCTGACGTCCGTCGGCCTTGGGCGCTTCGCTCTCCTGCGGCTTCAGTATAGACTTCCGGCATGTCCGACAAAGCCCGAGCCGAACTAGCCCCGACCGGCGTCCTGCGCGCTGGCATCAATCTCTCCAACTTCCTGCTGGTCACCGGCCGCAGCGAGAAATCCGAGCCCGTCGGCGTCGCGCCCGACATCGCGAAGGAGATCGCGGCTTCGCTCGGCGTGCCGGTCACGTACGTCACTTTCAAGTCACCCGGCGAACTTGCCGACCAGGCGGGCAAGAATGTGTGGGACATCGGCCTGATCGGCGCCGAGCCGCAGCGCGCGGCCGTGATGACCTTCAGCGCCGCCTACGTCGAGATCGAGGCGACCTACATGGTGCCGCCGGGCTCGCCGCTGAAGTCGATTGCTGACGTCGACAAGAAGGGCGTGCGCCTTGTCGTCTCGGCACGCTCGGCCTACGGCCTGTGGCTGGAGAACAACATCAAGAACGCGACCCTGATCCAGGTCACCGGCCTCGATGGCGCCTTCAACAAGTTCATCGAAGACAAGGCCGATGCCCTGGCCGGCCTGCGGCCGGGCCTGCTCAAGGACCTCGAGAAGCATCCCGAGCTGAAAATCCTCGACGGCAAGTTCACCGCGGTCCAGCAGGCCGTCGGCTGCAACAAGCCTGCCACCGAGGGCGCGCGCTACATCGCGGCGTTCGTCGAGAACGCCAAGAAGTCGGGCCTGGTCGCGAGCCTGATCGAGAAGCACAAGGTCAAAGGCCTGTCGGTCGCGCCGCTGGCCTAGTCTCTTCCGGACCGCCGGCTTCCAGCCGGCCTCTTGACTCATGAGCCGGCTGGAAGCCGGCGGTCCGGAAGGTCAGAGTTCCGAGCCCACGAACTGCTTGAACTCGGCCGTCCGCGGATTGGCGAACACGTCCGCCGTCGGCCCGGTTTCCCACACTTTGCCCTGGTGCATGAAGACCACGACATCGGCGACGCGGCGGGCGAAGCCCATCTCGTGGGTGACGCTGATCATGGTCATGCCGTGATGCGCGAGGTCCTCCATCACACCCAGCACCTCGGCGGTGAGCTCGGGGTCGAGGGCCGACGTCACCTCGTCGAACAGCATGACCTGCGGCTGCAGCGCCAGTGAGCGGGCGATGGCGACGCGCTGCTGCTGGCCGCCGGAAAGCTGCTCGGGGTAGGACGCGATCTTGTCGGTCAGGCCGACCATGGACAGGACTTCGGCCGCCCGCTTCTTCGCCTCTTCCTTCGATTGCTTCTTCACCAGCGTGAGCGCCAGCGTGATGTTCCGTTCGACGTTGAGGTGCGGGAAGAGATTGTAGCTCTGGAACACCATGCCGACGTCGCGGCGCAGCTGCGCGCGCGCGGCACTGCCCGGCCGGCCGACTTCGTGGCCGCAGACGGTGATGCCGCCACCCTGCACCGTCTCGAGCCCGGCGATGCAGCGCAGCAGCGTGCTCTTGCCCGAACCGCTGCGGCCGACGATGGCAACGGTCTGGCCGCGCGTCACATCGAGACTGACGCCGTCCAGCACGCGCAGAGGACCAAATTCCTTGACGACCTTGTCGACGCTGATGACGGACTCACCCGTCGGGCTCTTAGCGTCCGGCATGTGCCCTCCTTTCCAGCGTGCGGGCGGCGACCGAGAGCGGGTAGCACAGCACGAAATAGATGGCAGCGACGGCGGTGAAGATCGCGAACGGCTCGAAGGTCGAGTTGTTGACGATCTGGCCGGCACGCGCCAGCTCGACGAAGCCGATCACCGAGGCGAGCGAGGTGTTCTTCACGATCTGCACCATGAAGCCCACGGTCGGCGGAATGGCGATGCGCAGCGCCTGCGGCAGGATCACGTAGGCGTACTGCTGGAAAGAGTTGAGGCCCAGGCAGTCCGAGGCCTCCCACTGGGTCTTCGGCACCGCCTCTATGCAGCCGCGCCAGATCTCGCCCAGGAAGGCCGCCGCGTAGATGGTGAACGAGATGCCGGCAGCGACCAGGGGGTCGAGCTTGTAGCCCAGGATGCCCAGCCCGAAGTACGACAAGAACAGCACGATCAGCAGCGGCGTGCCCTGGATGAGCTGGATGTAGCCGCTGGCCAGCCCGCGCAGCACCTTCGATCTGGCGACGCGCATCAGGGCGATCGGCAGGCCGACCATGGCGCCGCCGATGAACGCGATCACCGACAGGAGGATCGTCCAGCGCGCCGCCTCGACCAGGTAGACGACATGATTGAAGCTGAGCTGGTTCACAGTGACGTCCTCACAGCGGCGTCCCCAGCCGGCGGCGGCGCTCGAACAGGATCAGGCTGATCACCCAGAAACCCAGGCGATAGAGCGCCGACAGCGCGAGGTAGACCACGGCTACGATCACGTAGACCTCGAAGCT
>DATGZZ010000785.1:0-3691 GCA_035296945.1 Reyranella sp. | reverse complement strand
GTCGCCTTCCTTGAGATCGAGCGTGATCTCACCCGAGAGCGCCGGTGTGTTCTTCACCAGGTCGATCACCTCGGGCGTCGTCATGCCTTCGACCACGGTGAGGCGGCGCTGCACCTGCTTGCCCGATTGCAGCAGGTCGAGCAGCCCCAGCATGGAGATGTGGGCAGGAATCTCGTACTCGCCCGCCTTGATGGGCTTGGGCGTCGGATCGATCATCACGGCGACCCGGAACAGGCGCTCGTGGTCGATGACGCCTTCTTCCTTCAGCACCTTGGCCATGGTCTGCGGGCCCGCGCCGCGCGGGATGACGATGTTCTTGGTCGCGCTGAGCGGCCCCGCTGTCCCCAGCAGCTGGTTGCCGAGCCACAGCGCGCCACCCATCAGGGTGACGAACAGGGCGACGAAGAAGAGGACCCAACGGAAATAGCTGAGCACGCCCAGCCCCCGGCGATCAGATGGGACCGAAGATCAAAGAGGCGTTGGTGCCGCCGAAGCCGAACGAGTTGCTGAGCGCGTAGCGGACCTTGCGTTGCTTGGCCTGCTTGGCCACGAGGTCGATGTCGCACCCCTCGTCGGGCTCGTCGAGATTGAGCGTCGGCGGAACCGCCTGTTCGATGATCGACTTGATCGAGTAGATGGCTTCGATGGCACCGGCGGCACCCAGCAGATGTCCGGTCGCCGACTTGGTCGACGACATGGAGAGCTTGTGGGCGTCCTCGCCGAACGTCTTCTTCACCGCCCCGAGCTCGATCACGTCGGCCATGGTCGAGGTGCCATGCGCGTTGACGTAGTCGATCTGGTCGGTGTTGAGCTTGGCGCGCTTCAGCGCCGCCTTCATGGCGCGCTGGGCGCCATCGCCGTCCTCGGACGGCGCGGTGATGTGATAGGCGTCGCCCGACAGGCCGTAGCCGATGACCTCGGCGTAGATCTTGGCGCCGCGCTTCTTGGCGTGCTCGTACTCTTCCAGCACGACGACGCCCGCGCCCTCTCCCATGACGAAGCCGTCGCGCCGCTTGTCCCACGGCCGCGACGCCTGGGTTGGCGTGTCGTTGAAGTCGGTCGAGAGCGCCTTGCAGGCGTTGAAGCCGGCGATACCGATGCGGCAGATCGCGGCCTCCGCGCCGCCCGCCACCATGACGTCGGCGTCCTCGAGCTGGATCAGGCGCGCAGCGTCGCCCAGCGCGTGGGCGCCGGTGGCGCAGGCCGTGACGACGGAATGGTTGGGTCCCCTGAAGCCGTACTTGATCGACACCTGGCCCGAGGCGAGGTTGATCAGCGCGGAGGGGATGAAGAACGGGCTGACGCGGCGCGGTCCGCGCTCCTTCAAGACCAACGAGGTCTCATAGATCGTCTGCAGGCCGCCGATGCCGGAGCCGATCATCACGCCGGTTCGGTTGAGGCTCTCATCGTCGGTCGGCTTCCAGCCTGAATCCTCGACCGCCTGCTCGGCGGCGGCGATGCCGAAGATCAGGAACTTGTCGAGCTTGCGCTGGTCCTTGGGCTGAATGTAGCTGTCGACGTTGAAATGGCCGTTGGCCTTGTCGCCCTGCGGCACCTCGCCCGCGATCTTGGTCGCGAGATCGGTGGTGTCGAAGGCCTGGATCGACCGGATGCCGGATTCGGCCGCCATCAGGCGCCGCCAGTTGGTGTCGACGCCGTCACCGAGCGGCGTCACCATTCCCATGCCGGTAATGACGACTCGCCTCATCACTCGTCCTCCCTGTTGCAGGAGACGATCAGGACTTGGCGTTGCTCTTGATGAAGCCGATAGCGTCGCCGACGGTCTGGATCTTCTCGGCGGCATCGTCGGGAATCTCGATACCGAATTCCTCTTCGAACGCCATCACCAGCTCGACGGTATCAAGGCTGTCGGCGCCCAGGTCGTCGATGAACTTGGCATCTTCCTTAACCTGCGCCGCTTCGACGCCCAGATGCTCCACGACGATCTTCTTAACGCGCTCGGCAATGTCGCTCATTTTCTTGTCCTTCCCGTGTTCTCAAATACCTGGGTCGCCCGAGGGGATTGGCGATTTCCGGCTCTTATACATAGGTGACCCCCTATTGGCTAGCGCCGGAAAGCTCACAGAATCAGTGACTTGCAGCCTTTCCCCTCAGATCATCGCCATCCCGCCGTTGATGTGCAGGGTCTGCCCGGTGACGTAGGCGGCCTCGTCGCTGGCCAGATAGACCACGCCCGCCGCGATCTCGTCGGGCGTGCCCAACCGGTCGGCGGGCACGCGTCCCAGGATGCCCTTCTTCTGCTCGTCGGTCAGCACGTCGGTCATGGGCGTGGCGATGAAGCCCGGCGCCACGCAGTTCACCGTGATGGCGCGCGAGGCGAGTTCCTGGGCGAGCGACTTGGACATGCCGATCAGGCCCGCCTTGGCGGCGGCATAGTTGGCCTGCCCGGCATTGCCGGTGACACCCACGATCGAGGTGATATTGATCACCCGGCCGAAGCGGCGGCGCATCATGCCGCGCATCGCTGCACGCGTGAGCCGGAAGGTGCCGGTCAGGTTCACCTGCAGCACCTTCTCCCATTCCTCGTCCTTCATGCGCATCGAGATGTTGTCGCGCGTGATGCCGGCGTTGTTGACCAGGATGTCGAGCTTGCCCATCGCCGCCTCAGCCTCCTTGACCAGGCGGTCGATGTCGGCGGCATCGTCCATGCGCGCGGCGACGACATGGGCGCGCTCGCCGAGCTCGCCCTTGAGCTTCTCGAGCGCGTCGGCGCGCGTGCCGGACAGCGTCACGGTGGCACCCTGCTTGTGCAGCGCCCGGGCGATCGCTCCACCGATACCGCCCGAAGCGCCGGTCACCAGCGCAGCCTTGCCGGAAAGATCGAACATTCACGTCTCCTCTTCCTCCCCAGCTTCGCTGGGGAGGTGTCGGCGTCTTATGCCGACGGAGGGGTCATGAGCATCAACCATGGTGCTCATGACCCCTCCGCCCGCTGCGCAGGCACCTCCCCTTCGCGGTCTCCGCGAAGGGGAGGAAATTGAACTACACCGTCTTCAAAAAGGCTTCGATATCCGCCGGCGTGTTCAGCGCCAAGCCGGTCATCTCCTTGTCGATTCGCTTCACCAGCCCCGACAGCACCTTGCCAGAGCCGCACTCGACCAGCGCCTCGACACCCTGCGATTTCATGTACTGCACGCTCTCGCGCCAACGCACGAGGCCCGTGACCTGTTCCACCAGCCGCTGCTTGATGGCGCTGGGTTCGGTGATCTCGGCGGCCAGTACATTGGCGATCAGAGGCACGCGCGGGGTCGCGAGCGTCACCGTCTCCAGCGCCCTCTGCATGGCATCGGCGGCGGGCTGCATCAGCGGACAATGGAACGGTGCGCTCACCGGCAAGAGCATGCCGCGCTTGGCGCCGCGCGGTTTGGCCGTCTCGATGCAGCGCTCGACGGCAGCCTTGTGGCCGCTCACCACGACCTGGCCGCCGCCATTGTCGTTGGCCACGGTGACGATCTCGCCTTGCGCTGCTTCCTTGCAGGCCTCTTGCGCGGGCTCGAGCTCGATGCCGAGAAGGGCGGCCATCGCGCCCTCGCCCACCGGCACCGCCTTCTGCATCGATTGGCCGCGCAGCTTCAGAAGCCGCGCGGTGTCTGGCAGGCCGATCGCCCCGGACGCCGCCAGGGCGGAGTACTCACCCAGGCTGTGGCCCGCCACGAACGCCGCCTTGTCG
>DATGZZ010000784.1:0-6202 GCA_035296945.1 Reyranella sp. | reverse complement strand
CGACATTGCCGGTCACCGTCCCATTGTTGGTGAACAGGCCGCTATTGACGAAATCACCGACGATCGCGCCGCTGTTGTTCACGGTGCCGGCATTGGCCACGGTCCCGATCGTCAGACCATTGTTGTTGAGCGTGGCTTGGTTCGCCACAGCCACAATTGCGGCCGTCAGACTCGAATTTATCGTGGCGCCGGCACCTTGCTGAACGGAGAAGTTGCCGCCGCCCATGTTAACCGCATTGTTGAAGGCGACGCTTCCGCTGCTCACGGCGAGATCGTTGCCGTTGCCGAAGATCGCTCCTGAGAACGTTCCACTGCCGGTCTGCTGGAGCGTGGTGCTGCCGAACAGGAGCGTCATCATGGAATTGTTGAAGCCGCTGGTCAGCGGCACCGAGCCTGCGAGCGCAATGGCAGGAATCGCGGTCGCGGCCGAAGTCCCGGGAACGTTGCTGTAGCCGACGTAGCCGCCTTCCGGGTCGTAGAGATACATCAGGCCCAGAAAGAATTGGCGCCCGGTATTGGCGTAGATCGAGCCTTCGCCGACCAGCCTCACTTGCTCGGGGCCCATCAGGCTGGGAGTCCCGACGGTAAAGCCGTATTGCGCAACCGCAGCATTGGCCGCGGAGGAGCTCGGCAGGGCCAGACTGATCGTCGTGCCGGCGGGTGCGCACCCTCCCGGATAGGGCGGGCAAGCCAGAGGGCTGGTGATGCTGCCCGCGGCCGGCTTTAGAAACATGTAGGGGATGCCGGCATCCGGAAGCACGGTGCCGTTTGCCGTCATGCCGTTGACCGTGACCGCCATCTGCGCCGCGCTCCACGGCTCGGGATAGGTGGTGCTGGGATTTGGCAAAAGCTTCGCGAAGGAGAATCCAGCCGTGTTGGCGGCCGTCAGGCCGAGGATCACCCCCGTGGGCGTGATGATGTAGCCTTGCCGTACGGTGCCGGCTGGTATCTGGGTCGTACCGATGGCCGACAGGTTGAGGAATGGATTCATGCTGGGCGTAACCTGCGACAGTTCGGCGGCTGCGCGGTCGAAACCCACACCCATGTAGGCCACTCCGGTTGGGTTGTTGTTGGTCGAACAGCTGCCCGTGCCGGGCGGGCAGGTGATCTGAGTTTCAGAGACCAGCACCTTGACGTTCGCGGACGACGCAACAAGGCTGCCGTCAGGCCGCCTGAAATTCACGGTGGTCAGGTAGAACTGGCCGATATTGGTGACGCCGCTGCTGTTGTAGGTGATGCTGCCCGAACCGACTGGTTGGAGGTTGCCAGGGTTCCAGTGGTCCTTCGTGACGACGATGCCCGTTGAGCCGGTATCCATGGTGAAGGGAACTTGGCCATTGTTCGCCATGCCGGGCAGATTGAGCGCTACGGTGGCGCCGGTCGGTCCGGGATTGAGGATCGAGCTCACGAACGGCACGGTGACTGTCGCGGAGTAGGGCTGGTACATGTTCCAGCCTTGGGCGACCGCCGGGCCGCCGGCTATCGCCGCGTCAAGGCAGGTCGCCACCAGCAACACACGTCGAATGATCCGAAACACGGGCCGCCCCCAAGGCATTGATATTTTTTATATTTTGGCTGCCGATAGGCCGATCGGTGCCGCGAAGTCGCATTTTGACATGCCCGAAACTTAATTGCACTGGCAATGTGGGATTATTGCAGCCAAGCGCCCAAGGAATGAAATATCAGCGATGAGGCTGGCGCCGGTAGTGCTCAGCCAGCGCGTCATGGCCGAAGTCGGCGGCAAGGTCGCGCCACACCGAATGGATGTGGTTGGCGCCGTTCTGGGTGTTGTCGTGCTCGATCAGAGTCGCCGGCCCGTGGACGCGGAAATAATAAGCCTCGCCGGGCGTGAGTGAGCCCGCCCAGGCGAAGCGGAAGCGGTCGAGGCCCTGCTGCATCACGCGCTGCTTCTGGCTGGCGACGAGATCGGGCGTCAGTGTCGCCAGGAAAGTGTCCATCAGCGTCTCGACACGTTGGCGCGAGGGCCCGTCCATGGCGCCGAGTTCGAGCCCGCGTGGCTGGCCGAGATCCTGCTCCCGCTGCGGGCTGGCCACGATCTCGCCGAACGAGCGGTTGGCGATCAGCGCCGTGCGCCGCTGTGTGTCGTTCAGCCCGGTCATGACCTGGCGCGCCAGATCTTCGGCGCTGCCGAGCAGGCGGAAGCCCTTGTTCGGCCCGTCGCGCACCGTTGCCGGATGGGCACCGACGAAGAACGGGGTCACGGCGACATGACCGGCCGCGGGCAGCGCCACGTTCAGCGACAGGTGATGGCCCTCGAAGCGCCAGCCCCACGGGAAGCGACCGGCTGTGCCGAACACCGAGAGATAGTAGCGACCGGGATCGCGCCAGCTTCCCTGTTGCTCGCGTAAAACGCCTTCGAGCAGACGCACGCCGTCGAGCAGTCTTAGCCCTTGCTCGTTGAGCACCGTGGCGAACAGCGCGCGCGCTGTATCGGCCTGCGCGGCGCTCATCTCGCCCAGGCTGAGGCCCGAGCGGCTGCGCGGGATGTAGTGCCAGTCGACGCGGTTGGCGGTGTCGAAGGCGAACAGGACCTGACGGCGCTGGCGCTCGTCGAGCAGGGCGAGAAGACGGTTGGCCTGGTCGGCGATGCGCTGCTGGGCGTCGGCGCTTTGCGCGCTGGCGCCGCCGAACGGCAGGAAGGTGGCCGCCGCCAGCACGAGCCGCCGCGTCGGCCGCTCGTGCGCATGGTGGTGCGGGTGCCCGTGCCCGTCCCCATGATCGTGCGGATGCCAGCCGTCGTGCGGCATGGCTGCGCGATCAGGATGAGGTGCGCGGGTACTTCAGCGTGCAGCCGTAGGCGCGCGTCGAGGGCTCGGTCACCGGCTTGCCGGCCAAAACCTCACCGAGGGCGACGCGGACATACTGCTTGGCCTTGGGAATGTCGGCCGTGCTGGACGACGGGATCGAATCGATGCCGCCCTTGTAGACCAGCACGCCGTTGGCATCGATGATGTACATGTGCGGCGTCACGGTGGCGCCGTAGGCACGGGCGATCTTGCTTTGCGGGTCGAGCAGCACGGCAGCGGGTGCGGCGTCCCAGCTCTTGATGAGGTCGTTGGCCTGCTGGGCGGTGACATAGCCCTGCTCGCCCTTGGCCGACGACGCGGAGGTCAGCCACACCACGCCCTTGGCGGCGGCGTCGCGCTGCTGGTCCTGCATGTTCTTGGCGTTGTAGTGCTTGCGCACGTAGGGGCAGCCGTCATTCGTCGTCTCGATCACCACGACCTTGCCCTTGAGATCGGCCAGCGACCAGGTCTTGCCGTTGCTGTCGACGGCGGTGAACGTCGGCGCGGGCTTGCCGATATCGGGACCATCGGCGAAGGCCACGGCCGGCATCAGGGCGACGGCAGCGCTGCCCAGCAGCAGCGAACGACGGGCGACGACGAGATGGGACATGTTGCCTCCTAGCGCTTGGCCGGCGGTATCGTGGCCAGCTCGGAAAGAATCAACGACTCGGTGAGCACCTGTGGCAGAATCTTGGGCTGCGCAGCACCCGGCACCCAGAAAAGATAGAGCGGAACGCCGGCGCGGCCCAGTTCCTTCAACGAAGATGTGATCTCGGGATCGCGGTTGGTCCAGTCGCCCTTGAGTTTCACGACTCCGGCCTGTTCAAAGCCGTTGCGCACGGCTTGCGTCTCGAGCGCCACGCGCTCATTGACCAGGCAGGTGATGCACCACGCCGCCGTGAAATCGACGAACACAGGTTTGCCCGCGGCGACGGCCTCATTCATGCGCGCGCGCGAAAAGCGCTCCCAGCCGTCGAAGTTCACGCCGGCCGCCGGCCCACCGGACGCCGATGCGGCCGTGGCCGCACCATCCTCCAGCTTCAGGGCCGCGGCGAAGGCCAGAAGCACGGCGACGGCGGCAAGGCCGCGGCGTAGCCAGGTCGCGGCCGCTGCCCCGCTGCCGAGCTTCAGCAGCCAGATTGCGAAGGCGATCAGGATCATGCCGCCCAGCGCGTAGATCACGCCGTCGGCGCCGGTCTGCTGGGTCAGCACCCAGATCATCCACACGGCCGAGGCGTACATCGGGAAGGCGAGGAACTGGCGCAGCCGGTCCATCCATGGGCCGGGCCGCGGCATCAGGCGCTGCAGCGCGGGCGTCAGCGACAGCACGAGATAGGGCAGGGCGAGCCCGAGACCCAGCGCCAGCAGCACGGCCACCGTCTGCGGCGCGGGCTGGCTGAGGGCAAAGCCCAGGGCTGCCGCCATGAAGGGCGCGGTGCAGGGCGTGGCCACGATCACGGCCAGCACGCCGGTGAAGAAGGCGCCCGCGGTACCGCCGCGCGCCGCAAGGCCCTGGCCCACGCCGGCGAAGCGGCTGGAGAACTCGAAGACGCCCGAGAGGTTGAGGCCGACGACGAAGAAGAGATAGGCGATCAGGAGCGAGAACACCGGCGACTGGAACTGGAAGCCCCAGCTCACATCGCCGACGCTGGCGCGAATGGCGATGACGGTGGCGGCCATGACGGCGAAGGAGACCAGCACGCCCAGCGTGTAGGCCACGCCGTCGCGCCGCATGGCGCTCCTCTCGTGGCCGGCCAGCCGAGCGAAGGCCGCGGCCTTCATGGCGAGCACCGGGAATACGCAGGGCATCAGGTTCAGGATCAGGCCGCCCAGCAAGGCGAACAGCAGGGCTTCGACCAGTGACAGCTGCTCGCCGCCCGCGGCCGCGGCCAGCGACGGCGCCGGCACGAAGTTGGGATCGAGCTTGGCCGTGACGTCGAAGGCTTGTCTCGCCTCGCCGTCGGCCGTCTTCTCGGTCAGCACCAGCGTGCCCGAAAGATCGGCGGGCAGGGCGGCCTTGGCATCGCCGCGCTTCAGCGGAATGCGGATGCCCTCGGCGCCGATGCTGGCCGTTTGCCTGGCCATGCTGGCGACCGGGCCCCAGTCGGCCGGGAAGAAATAGACGTCGCGGATGGTGTCGGCCTTCAGCCCCTTGGCTTCGACGATCAGCGTCGGATCGCCCGACTTCGCAACGCCGTAGCGCGCCGGCCACGGGCTTTGCGTCGGCAACTGCTGGCGCGCCTTGTCGAAGATCGCGCGGGTGGCGGGCGGTGCGGGGGCACCCGAGGCCGTCACCGGCAGGGTGAGCTCGAACTTGCCGTCCTCGGGGATGCAGACGTCCTCGCACACCAGCCAGTTGGCCTCGGCTGAAAGCTTGAAGCTGCCGGAGGCGTTGGCGGGCGGCGTGATGCGCACCAACAGGGTGGCCTCGTCCTTGAAGCCGTAGTTGATGATGCCACTGAGATCGAAGAGATGCGGCCGCGGCCAGACGATGGGTTCGGCCTTGGCGCCCTCGGGCAGCGTCCAGGCGATCTCGGTCGGCAGGCCGGAGTCGCCGGGGTTCTTCCAGTAGGTGTGCCACTTCGGCCGGATGGTCTGGCGCAGCCCGACCCAGAACGGCTCGCCCGGCTTGATCGCCGAGGCATCGGCCAGAAGCTCGGCGCGCACGTTCTCGGTCTGCACCACAGCCTGCGCTTGCGCAGGGGACTGTGCGAAAGCGGGAGCAGCCGCGAGCAGTACCAGAAGAAGGGCGAGCAGACGCTTCATGCGCTCATTCCACCTCCCCCGTCATACGGGGGAGGCCGGGAGGGGGAGGGCCTCACAGGGGATTCACGAAAGGCAAAGATCATGATCTAAAAGGATCGACGCAGCGATTGGGGCCTTCCCCCTCCCGGCCTCCCCCGTATGACGGGGGAGGTGGATGAGGTCGGCGAGTCCACTAAGTGACGCTCCGCCTACGCCGTTGCAAGGCAATCCGGATCACCCCGGCGTGATATTTTGCGCCGTCCGGGACACAAGTCTAAGGTCTTGGCGTCATTGGGGAAATCATGTTGCGTATCGATGAAAAGCGCCTGCTCGGCGCGCTCGGCGAACTGGCCAAGATCGGCGCCATCGACGGCGGCGGCTGCGCGCGGCTGGCGCTCACCGACGAGGACAAGGCCGGCCGCGACCTCGTCGTCGGCTGGATGAAGGCGGCGGCCCTCGACGTGCGCATCGATGCCATCGGCAACGTGATCGGCGTTCGCGCGGGCAGCGAGAACCTCGCACCGGTGATGACCGGCAGCCACATCGACACGGTGCGCACCGGCGGCCGCTATGACGGCAACTACGGCGTGCTGGCCGGCCTGGAAGTCGTGCGCGCGCTGAACGAGGCCAAGGCCACGACGCGCCGGCCG
>DATGZZ010000783.1:0-6656 GCA_035296945.1 Reyranella sp. | reverse complement strand
CCTGCCGCTGATTGCGGCGCTGGCGCTTGCCTTCGTCTCGCTGTCGTTGATCTCCGGCATCGCCTACATCGTGGTGCTGGCGGGCGCCACCAACACCGCCGAGAAGCTGATGGTCGACCGCGCCGCCCGGGTCGTCGACTCCCAGATGGCGTCGATCAGGATCAGGCTCGACGCCATCACCGACCACCTGCAGATGGTCGCCGCTCTCGCCGGCAGCGGCCGCCTCGACATCAGCTCGCCCGTCGACATGCGCGAGGCGCTGTGGGTGATGATGACCCAGGTGCCGGCGATCTCGAGCGCGGCCTTCGCCACCTTCGACCTCAAGATGGTGCGCGTTGCCCGCGGCTCCGACGGCCAGGTGATCCGCGACACCATCTCCCTGGCCGACCTGCCGCGCGGCCTGGAACGTTTCCGCGAACTGCAGACTTCGCATGTCACCTTCTGGGGCGCCCTGTTCTGGAACGAAGTCCTGCAGCAGCCGGTGCTGAATGTGCGCACGCCGGTCCGGCGCATCGACGACGCTTTCATCGGCGGCCTGCTGGCTACGGTGGCGCTCGGCGACCTGTCGCTGCTGATCGGCGAGGCGAGCCAGGAAAGCGGCGGCCGATACTTCATCTTGGTGGGACGCGACCACGTGCTGGCGCATCGCCGTCTGGTCGATCCGCGCGGCCTCGGCCTCAGTGCCGACCGCGAGCTGCCGACCATCAAGGAGGTCGACGATCCCGTGCTGGCGCGGATCTGGTCGTCGCCCATCCGCAACCCGCTGATCGATCGCGGCTTGGGTGATCTCGGCCATGTCATCGAGGCCGAAGGGCGGCGCTGGGTGTTCGTCTATCGCAACCTGGTGGGCTACGGCCCCGAGCCCTGGCTGGTCGGGCAATACTTCCCGTTGGAAGACGCCACCAGCGATCTCGACCGGTTGACCAACGGCGCCATCGTCGGCGGCGCCACGCTCGCGGTCGCCGCGCTGCTGGCATTGCTGATCGGACTCTCGATGGCGCGCTCGATCCGCACCATCACCTCGGCCGCCGAATCGATCGAGCGGCTGGAGTTCGACCAGCCGTTTCACCGCAGCTCGCGCCTGCGCGAGATCGACGATGCCGGCCACAGCCTCGACAAGGCGCGCGGCGCCTTGAAATGGTTCGGCGCCTACGTCCCGCACCGCCTGGTGTTCCGGTTGATGGAGCTCGGCGAGGACGCGGTGCGCTCGCGCCGGCGCAACGTCACGGTGATGTTCTCGGACATCGTCGAGTTCACGCCGCAGGCCGAGGATCTGCCCGAGCAGCAGACCGCCGACCTGCTGAACCATCACTTCGCCCTGCTGGGCGCCTGCATCGACCACGAGCACGGCATGATCGACAAGTACATCGGCGACTCGGTGATGGCGGTATGGGGCGGCCTGTCGCGCATGGAGGACCATGCCGATCATGCGGTGCGGGCGGCACTCGCCATTGCCCAGGTGATCGCCGAGGACAATGCCGTGCGTCGCGCCGCCGGAGAGCCGCCGATCCGGGTGCGCATCGGCTTGCATTCCGGCCCGGTCGTGGTCGGCAATATCGGCGCGCCGGGCCGGGTGAACTTCACCGTGGTCGGCGACACGGTGAACATCGCCCAGCGCTTCGAGCAGCTCGGCAAGGAGTTCATGAAGGATGGCGAGGAGATCGTCGTGCTGGCGAGCGGCAGCACCCTGGGCGCGCTGCGGGATCGCGATGCCCTGGGCCTCGGGCCGCTCAAACCGGAGCGGCGCCTGGTCAAGGGCCACGACGAACCGGTCGAGGTGTATCGTCTGGCGTGACGTGCTGGACGGGGCACATCGTCTACCGGTAGTGTGAGCCAACGTCACCGAGCACTAAACAAGGGCGAACTATGAACAGGCGTCATCTGCTGGGCTTTTCGGCGTTGGCCCTGACGCTGGGGCCGACCGTCCTTTGGGCGCAGGACTCCAAGAAGCCCTTCACGTCCGAGCAGCTCGACCAGATCCTGGCGCCGATCGCCCTCTATCCCGACGCCCTGCTGTCGCAGACCCTGATGGCCGCGACCTACCCCCTCGAGGTGGTCGAGGCGGCGCGCTGGACGCAGGCCAATCCCAACCTCAAGGGCGACGCCGCCGTCCAGGCGGTCAAGACCAAGGACTGGGACGTCAGCGTGAAGTCGCTGGTCGCCTTTCCGCAGACCTTGTCGATGATGAACAACAACCTCGATTGGACCCAGAAGCTCGGCGACGCGATGATCGGCCAGCAGAAGGACGTGGCCGATTCCATCCAGCGTCTGCGCGCCAAGGCGGCCGCAGCCGGCAACCTCAAGACGACGCCGCAGCAGAAGGTCACGACGCAGACGTCTGGATCGAACAGCGCCATCGTCATCGAGCCGGCCAATCCTGAGCTGATCTACGTGCCGTACTACAACCCGACCTGGGCGTACGGGCCGTGGCCCTATCCCGCCTATCCGCCGGTTTATTATCCGCCGCCGCCCAACTACGGCGCGGCGTTGGCCACTGGCATGATGTTCGGCGTGGGCGTCGCGGCCGGGGCGGCGATGTTCGGCGGCTGGCATTGGGGCTGGAGCGGCGGCGGCTGGGGCGCCAGCTACACGACGGTCAACGTCAACCGCGCGACCTCGATCAGCGTCAACAACTTCGACGCCAACCGCTATCGCGACGGCCAGTGGCAGCACGACCCGGCCCATCGCGACGGTGTGCCCTACCGCACGTCCGCCGAGCGCGAGCGCTACAACCAGGCGCGGCCGGGCGCCCAGCAGCGCGAGCAGTTCCGCGGCCAGGCGGCCAACCGCGAAGCGGGGACAGCGGCCAACCGCGACGCCGCGGCCAACCGCGACGCCGCGGCCAACCGCGGTGCGGAGCAGCGTCCGGAGGCGCGCGGCAGTGAGAATCGCTCGAGCGCCTTCGACGGCGTCGATCGCGGCGGTCAGGTCAATCGCGACTATGATCGCGGCCGCTCGTCGTGGGGCGACCGCAGCTTCGACCGTGGCGGCGGCGGCTTCGAACGCGGCGGCGGTTTCCATGGGGGAGGCCGGCGATGAGCGCGATGTTCCGGCGCGGCCTGCTGGCCGCCGCCCTGTTCGTGGGCTTCGCCGCCGGCGCCGTGGCGCAACAGGCTGCCCAGCCAACCGCCAAGCTCCAAGGCTTCCCGACGCCAGATGCCGCGGCCAATGCGCTGGCCGACGCCGTGCGCAAGAACGACCGGCAGGCGATCGCGGCGATGTGGGGCGCCAACTGGCGCGACTTCGTGCCTGGCACCAACAACGATGTGCAGCGCCGGCGCGGCATCTTCCTCAAGGCGTGGGAGGAGAACCACAAGATCATCCTGTCGGGCGACGCCAGGGCCCAGATCGAGGTCGGCAAGGCGGGCTGGACATTGCCTATTCCGCTCACCAAGGACGGTGCGGAATGGCGCTTCGACGTGGCCGCCGGCCTGAAGGAGATGGTGTTCCGCCGCATCGGCCATGACGAAGCCGCCGTCATCCAGACCCTGCTCGCCATCGTCGACGCACAGTCCGACTACGCGGCGATGGATCCAATGAAGAGCGGCGCGCCGTCCTATGCCCGTCGCCTGCTGAGCTCGCCGGGCAAGAGGGACGGGCTCTATTGGGACGCCAGGCCGGGCGAGCCGCAGAGCCCGCTGGGACCGGCCGTCGCCAAGGCGCAGGCCGACAGCCAAGCGCCCGACGGCCACTACGGCTACTATTTCCGCCTGCTCTATGCGCAGGGCCCGGCGGCGTCGGGCCGGGCGCGCGACTACGTCGTGAACGGCCGCATGATCGGCGGCTTCGGCGTGATCGCCTGGCCGGTGCGCTACGGCGACACCGGCGTGATGACCTTCATCGTCAACCAGGACGGCGTCGTCTATCAGCAGGACCTTGGTCCGCAGACGGCCGAAAAGGCGGGCGTGATTGCATCCTTCAACCCGGACAAGGGCTGGTTGAAGGCGGATATGACGCCTCCCTGAGGGAGGCGAAGAAGCGGGAGCAGATCATGATCAAGACGAAAATCCTCGCACTCCTCGTCGTGGCCGGTTTCCTTGGCGGCTGCGAGAACATGACGACAGGCCAGAAGGGCGCGTTGACCGGTGCGGCGCTCGGCACGGGTATCGCGGCCGTGGCCGGCGGCAGCTTCGGCGCGGTGGTCGGTGCCGGCCTGATCGGCGGCGCGGTGGGCTATCTCGGCGGCAGCGCCATTGGCGACAACAGGTAAGGGAGTGGCATCATGAAGCTCTCATTCGTTGCCGCTGGTCTCGGTGCGGCGCTGCTGGCGTCGGGTGCGGCAGTCGCGCAGCCGCTCAACTTCGACCAGGCTGCCTACGTCACCTGCAAGGAAGCGCATGCGATGAATCCCGAGGCGCGCAAGGCGTTGGCGGTGTACTTGGCCGAGCATGCGGCCCGCTATCGCGGTGTGATGGTCCCCGACGGTCCGATGGGCGCCCAGCTCGCCCATCTGGTGCGCGGCGGCTGCACGCTGGCGCCAGACGCCTACCTGTTCACCGTGATCGACCGGGCGATCCTCGCGGAGCAGAAGAACCTGCCCAAGCGGCAGTAGTCTGGAGCGCGGACCTCCAGGTCCGCTCATCGTCTTCGTCTTCCGGACCGCGAGCCTCCGGCTCGCTCATGAATCATGAGCGAGCCTCGCGGTCCGGAAGAGCATGAGCGGACCTGGAGGTCCGCGCTCCGACTACGTCAGCTTGATCATGACGTTCTTGGCGTAGGCCGGCCGCGTGCCGAGCCGCTCGTACCAGGCGCGCACGTTCTTGAGCTCCGGCCGCTCGATGTCGAGCGCGTACCAGCGATAGACGAAGCAGCCGACCGGGATGTCGCCCATGGTGAAGTGCTGGCCGCCGACATAGTTGCGGCCGTCCAGCCAGCCGTCGAGCCGGCCGAAGAGGCGGCCGGCATCCTCGGCCGCCTTCTTGATCGCGGCCATGTCGCGCTTCTCGGGCGGCGTGCGGATCAGGCCCCAGAAGCAGATGCGCATGGGCTCGGAGATCGTGCTGAGCTGCCAGTCCATCCAGCGATCGGCGTCGCTCCTCTGGCCGGGATCGTTGGGCCACATCGTGCCCGCGGCATACTTGGCCGACAGATAGCGCACCGCCGAGTTGCTCTCCCAGATCACGCACCCACCATCGTCGATGGTCGGCACGACGCCGTTGGGGTTCATGTCGAGGTACCATTTCTGGTCGTTGCCGCCGAAGGCACCGCCGACGTCGGTGCGGTCGTATTTGAGGCCGCACTCGTCGGCGGTCCACAGCACCTTCTGCACGTTGATCGAATTGGCCCGGCCCCAGATCTTCATGCTTCAACTCCCTTTGCTCTCAGCATTGCCAGTCCGCCTTGCCTGCCCCGATGCGCAAGAGCAGTTTCGCGTTCGAGCCGCCTTCGAAGCGGACATGCGAATCGTCGACCCACACCGGCTTTGGTCCGAGCGACACCGGCGCAGCGCCGGCGCAGCGCGGCCCACCGGATACGTCGATCACCTTGGGCGAATCGGCCGTGAAGTCGATGATCTCCAGCGCGCCATCGCCGCGGAGCGCCAGGGCGCGTCGGCCTGACGGCGACAGCACCGGCGCTGCTACCACATTCGTGGTCTGGCCGGTTCGCTCCGAGACCAGGTAGGCGAGGCCGCCCTGGTATAGCTTCACGTTCACCACGTAGGTGCCGAGGGCAGGCCACCATGCGGCGAGCCGGTGCGTGCGGAACCGCTCGGCCTCGCAGGCGTCCTCTGCGTCGCAGTCAGTGATCTTGAGGGTGCGGTCGCCCTGCAGCTTGAGCTTGAGGATCGGACCGTCGCGCAGGGCGCGGTCAGGAATGCCGGCCAGAACGGAGGCTTCGGCGCGATCGGGCTGCTTGGCGCCGGGCAGGGCAGCGCAGCACGCCTCGCTTTCGAGCGTCATCTTCGAGCCCCAAAGCAGGCCCTTCGACGGCGTCGCGGTGCGCTCGTTCTGCGTGTCCGTCTGGGCGTGAGACGGTGTCGCAAGACCGAGAACGACAGCGGCCAGGGCCGGCGCGATCCGCCTGACCAAGTTGATGCCGGCCTGGATCTTCATTGCTCGTCTCTCCATGGTCTCAGCATTGCCATTGGCCCTTGCCGCCCTCGACCCGCAGAAGCTGCTTGGTGTTGGGCTTGTCCTCGGGCAGGGGCGATTCGCCTTCGAACGTCACGTGCTGGTCGTCGGTCCACACGGGGATCGGCCGCAGGAATGAGTTCGGCCCGGCGCCGTCGCAGTCCGGCATCGTCGTCACCCTGGTCGAGGTCGGCGGATTGCGGCTGAGATCGATGATCTCGAGGTCGACGCCCGACATCAGGTTGGACACCAGGGCGACGGCCTGACGGCCGGACGGCGACAGCACGGGCGGGGCGGTGGCCACGAGGGTGCGGCCGTCGCGCTCCGACACGAGGTAGGCCGCGCTCTCCTCGTAGAGTCCGACCAGGACGACGTAGAGGCGATGTTGGGGCCACCAGTCGACCAGCCGATGGATGCGCGTGTCGTCGGCCTCGCAGCCGCTCTTGTCGTCGCAGTCGGTGAGCTTGAGCGTGCGATTGCCGGCAAGCTTGAGGATGAGCGTGCGGCCGTCGCGGGCCGCCGCGCCGGACCACTTCGCCAGCGCCGCGCTGTCGGGGTTGTTGACCCTGGCGTTGCGGCTCGGTC
>DATGZZ010000782.1:0-6965 GCA_035296945.1 Reyranella sp. | reverse complement strand
CAGGGTTCGCCGGTGCTCGGCACTGGCGCACGGGTCACCATGGTGAAGACCTGCAGGCCGACATTGCCGGTCTTCAGCCGATTGAGATCGACCTGACCCCAGCTGCTGTATTCGCGCAGGCCGCGATGCCACATCAGCGTGTCGGCGTGCAGGTCGGCGACCATGAAGCGGTTATGAAAGGCCTGCTCCGAAGCCTCGATCCTGGGCTGTTCGGCCGTCCGATTCAGCCACATGTCGGCGATGTCAGCGGCCGGAGCGCAGGCTGCCGAAAAGGCGCCCGTCAGGATGGCAGTCGTCGCCGCGCGAGCCGCAGCCGCGATCTGCGTAAACATCGCCATCTCCCCCGATCTGGCGGGCGTATTATGCAGGACTACGCTTTAAGGTTGCAAGGGGGTGGTTTTTACACGCTTCGCGTCACTGTCTCGGAGCAGCCCCGCGCCTGACCCTTTGCGGGCATGAGGATCTTCTGGGAATCTGAAAGACGGAGACCGCCGCTCGAGCAAGGGCCGATACCATGTCACGTCAGGCGCCTCATCATGCTGTAACGCGTCGCGCGCTGCTGCGAGCTTGTCTTGTGGCCGGCGTGTTGCGGAGCTTGGCTGGCTGCGGCTCGACGCCAGTGCCGACATATCAAGAAGCGCCTGGTGACGGCGTCACGATATACTTGATCGCCGCCGGTTGGCACACGGAGATCGCGCTCGCAGTTCACGCCATGCATGATCCCTTGCGGGCGGTTACGCCGGATTTTCCGGGCGCCCGGTATCTCTCATTCGGTTGGGGTGAACGCAACTACTACATGGCGCGCGCGCCCAATGTCGGCGATGCCATGAGTGCGTTGTTCCCCGGACCAGCGGTACTTCTGGTGACCCCGCTGTACCGCCCGCCACGAGACTCAAGGGCCAATGCACAGGTGTTCGAGCTCACCCTCTCAATGGCGGGGCTCGATCGGCTGTCGAACTACCTCTGGGCAGCTTTCGAAAAGTCAGGCGGTGGATCGCCGCGTCGCCTCGCGGCTGGCCCTGAGCCTGGAAGCGTCTTTTATGCCGCTACAGGGACGTATAGTGCGACTTACACCTGCAACACATGGACCGCGGAAGGCTTGCGTGTTGGCGGGATACCGGTGACTCCGGCAGGTGTCGTTTTCGTCAGCGAATTGACCGACCAGCTTCGGTCGTTGAAGGCCGTGCTCACACGCCCTTGACTGGCCGCGTCACCGTTTCCGAGCCGCCACCCCAGACCGGCAGGTAGGTCATCTTGTAGCCGGCGCCGCCGGTGAGGATCGGGTGGATCGCATCGGCTGAGCGGGCGACGTCTTGGCCTTCGTCGAACATGTAGCGCTGCACTCTAGCCAAGTCCCAGCCGTCATGGCGGACGATCTTCTCGACCATCTCCAGCGGCAGGAGGAAGACCTGCTCGCCGCGCTCGTTCTTGCGATGGACGCTCGACATGACGATGCCGGCGCGCATCGCCGTGACGATGGGGGAGAGGATGGCCTCGGGCGTCGCGCCCTCGCCATCGCCCGGCAGCACTTCGGCGGTGCCGGAGATGCCCATCACCGTGATGGCGCTGGCGTCGGCGGCGAGGCCACGACGCGAGGTCAGGGTGGGGAAGGGGCCGTCGTCACGCTCGGCGAAGCAGAAGGTGTATTTGCCAGGCTGACCCATGGTCGCCATGTCACCGATCTCCGGCCGCGCGCCGCCGATGTTGCGGATCGAGAGCTGAAGGGCACGGCCGATGCTGGCGTTGGCGCGGTTGCCCGGGCCCAGACAGTTGGTGCCGGCGTTGATGCCGAGCTTGCGCGCGATCGGGCCGTGCACGCAGAGCGCCACGCAGGCCGTGCCGGTCGTGGTGGCGATGCCTAAAAGGTTGAAATCGGGTTCGAGCGTGGCTGCCGCTGCCGCCAGCACCACGGGCAGCTCGCCGGGCCGGCAGCCGGCGATGACGCATTGGTAGGCGACGGCGTCGGGCGTGATGTCGCCGAACATCGGCGGCATCATGCCGTGCGAGTTGGCGCGGCCCGAAAGGCCGGCCGCCATGGCCTCGAGGCGACGGCGCGTCGGCGGCACCAAGGGAAGGCCATCCGACAGTTCGGCGTCGGTCAGGATCTGCTGTGCTGCTTCCCAGCTCGTCGCTTCATCGACGACAGGCCAGCCGCACCACTCGCTCATCCGGCGATGCGGACGCTGGCGACGGTCGTGCCGCCGAACGACGGGATGAACGCCGAGTGTTTGCCCGGTCCGCCGGCCACGGTGATGTGGATGTCGGCGGCTGAGCGGCCGATGGTGAACCAGTCGCCGTCCGGCTTGTGACCGGTGCTGGTGTAGGTCTCCTGGTTCTCCTTGGAGATGCGCGAGGCGTGGACGCGCGAGCGCCGGAACAGCTCCTCGCGGATGCTCTCGATGGTGTAGCCGTCGCGCTTCAGCGTGGCGGCATGCTCGGGGCCGATGATCACCAGCATCGGGCCCTTGCCGTAGACCGTGTTGGCGCCCGGTGTTGACATCGACCCGGCAAAGGTCGTCAGCAGGCCATCGCCGGTCGTGCTGCCGTGGTCGTTGAGATT
Source organism: Reyranella sp. (assembly GCA_035296945.1). Classification (GTDB taxonomy): domain Bacteria; phylum Pseudomonadota; class Alphaproteobacteria; order Reyranellales; family Reyranellaceae; genus Reyranella. The sequence goes on along the minus strand of DATGZZ010000782.1, from coordinate 4,405 downwards.
GTGCGGGCCTTCGCCCGACATCACCGTCACCACGTTTTCGCCGGGCGCAAAGCCGCGCTGCACGTGGTACGGCGTCCAGGGGTTTTCTTCCTCGTTCTCGCCGAAGCAGAAGGTGAACTTGGCGGGGTTGCCCTGGGTCGAGCGGTCCATCTCGCCCGGCTTGGCGCCGGCGATGTTGAGCAGCATCAGGCCCAGCGCCCGGCCGATCGTGGCGTTGGGCCGCCAGCCCTGGCCGAAGCAGTTGGATCCGCAGTTGATGCCGAGCTCGTGCCGGATCGGGCCGCTCACCATGACGACGGGCGCGCAGGAATGCGTCGTCGCCAGCGTGCCGTGCAGATTGTACTCGGGGTCGAGCACCCCGCGCAGCGCCGCCGTCACGACGGGGAAGTACTCCGGCTTGCAGCCCGCCATAACGGCATTCGCCGCCATGCTCTGCAGGGTCGGCACGACCTGGCGCGGCGGCACGGGCGGGATCGGGCGATTGTCGCCCCGCACCGTCTCGACGAACTTCGCCACCTTCTCCTCCGTCGGCACATAGAGCGGCATGCCGTCGCTCCAGCCCTGCTCGGCGGCGAAGTCGTTGAAGGCCTCGACATCCATGTCGCCGATGTCGATCACTTCCTGCTCGACGATGTCCTTCATTTGCCCGTTGCCTCGGTCAGTCCCTTGGTTGCCGCTTCGATGCGTTCCCTGAGCTCGTCGGCGTTCAGGCCGCCGATGGGATGCTTCACGACGATCAGCCGGGGCTCGACCTTGCGGGCCTTGGCTTGCGCCAGAACCAGCGGCTTGAACGTCTCAGTGGCAATCACGAAGGCCGTGATGCCGCGCTTCTCGAGTTCGATGCTGTCGTGGAAACTCCACGATGAACAGCTTCCTCAATCCGCTATCGCTAGAAGCGCTCCTCGGTAGTTGGCGGCGACCTTCTCGAGCACGTCGGCCGGCGCCGGCTGGCTGGCGCTGTTCTTCGACAGGAAATCGATATTGTCGATCTGCCGCGTGGCGCCGAGCTTCTCGCGGATGCCGGCCAAAAGCTCGCGGGCGTTCGGCTTGGAGTTCGACACGAGTGCGATGGCGTCGGTCGCCCAGTTGACGGGCTTGAGAGCGACTTTTTCGGCCGAGGTGGCGGAAATGCCGAAGCTCGGATTGACAATACGCATGGAGCCTTCTCCTCAGTTCTTCTTCAGGGCCGTCACGATGGCCTGGCCGGCGCGTTGTCCGTCGGCAATGGCGTCGGCGAGATAGTGCCGGGCGCCCGCTCGCACGTCACCCACGGCGAACGCCGTGGCTGCCGAGGTGCGGCCCCCTTCGTCGACAACGATATGCCCGGTGGCGTCGCGTGCAAGCGTTTCCGCCAGAAATTCCGCAGCGGGAGACTGGCCGACATAGACGAACACCGCGCTGGCCGGAATGCTCTTCCGCGTGCCGCCGCTCTCGACGACGACCGACTGCAAGCCGTCACTTCCTTCGAGCGCGACGATGCGGCCGTCGAGGTGATGCACGCCGTCGGGCAGTGACGTCGTCGCCTTGCCGATCACGGTGACATCGCCCGCCACGACCTGCAGCTCGGCTGCTTCGCGCGGCGCCCAGCCTTCGGTGCCGGCGACCACGACCGGCCGGCCGGCATAGAGCGGGCCGTCGCACGAGGCGCAGTGGGAGAGGCCGCGGCCGTCGTATTCGCTTTCCTCGGGCAGGCCGAGCGTGCCCTTGCTGAGGCCGGTGGCGATGACCACGGCGCGGCCGGTGTGTTGCTCGCCGTCGGCCGTCTCGACCGTCCATGGGCCTGGGCCAGTGAGCTTCACGACCTCACCGAAGCCCAGCTCGACGCCGGCCTCTGTCGCTTCGTCGGTCAGCTGGGAGGCGATCTGAGGTCCGTCGGCATGGCCCTTGACGTCGTGCAACTCGGCAAGATTGATGAGAGCGCCGCCCGGCGCGAGTTTGTCGAGGCAAAGCGCCTTCAGCCCGGCGCGTGCGGCGCCAGTGGCGGCGCTCAGGCCGGCCGGACCTGCGCCGACCACGATGACGTCGTACGAAGGGCTCACGAGCTGCATTCCGCGACCATATCACGGGCGTTTCAGGAGATGTTCCTCATTCGCCTGTCGTCACCGCCCCGATGGCGGTAATGTTCTGGTGCTACGGCCCATCGGGAGGACTTCAAAGAGGAGAGAGACGCCATGAAGGGATTCGCGTTTCCCGGCAGTAGGCGGCTTGCCGTGGTCGTCATGGCCGCGCCGATCCTGGCGGGCTGCACGCCCGGCAGCGTCAACATCCTGAGCGGCATAAGGCCGAGCGAAAGCCCGAGCATAACCTGGGGCGTGGAGAAGGTCTTCATCCTCGAGGGCACGGGCACGTGCCAGAGCGTCACTGTCGATTGGGGAGACGGCGTGGTTCAGCAGAATTTCGTCCCTGTTATGGGCCGGCGCATCGAGCTCGAGACCTCGGCCCTCGAGACGCGCTACCTTAGGCACACCTACACCGGCTGGGGCGGCGGCAAGACCATCACGGTGGTCGGAAACGGCTGTGAAGGCACCGTCAGGGCCCGCTTCCAGGCCGATCCGCGCACGATCAGCATTGGCTGGAACGCGCGCGCTCCGGCCGGCACAACAGGCGTCTGCCAGACGACGACGAGCGTGCCGCCCTTGATCCCGCGCATGCTGGTGCGCATCAACTTGACGACGGTTGCCGCGGTCAGGGACGTCGACTTCGGTTGCTCGCCCTTCGGCTGCACCTACAACGCGGATGGCAAGGTCGGGTCGGTGGCCGCTCCGCCTTTTCCCTTCCCCGGCCTCGTCGAGTATTCTGCCGTCTTCCGGGTCGGATCCCAGGTGATCCAGGGCGGGACCAACACCCAGTTCACCACGACGAACGGCGGCACGCTGATGTTCTGCCTGAACGACGGCGACAACGACCTGACCAACAACAGGGGCGGGTTCGACGTTACTCTCAGCGCCGATCAGTTGGGACCGTGAGATTAGGGGAGTGGGCGGGGCGGCGTCTTTGCACAGTTGTTGCTCATCCGCTCACCGATCTGTGTTCTGCGGCGAAGCGCAAGACGCTTGACGCCCGGTCGTCTTATACCTAGTTACGCTAGGTATGGACGCAGAAATGCTCAAAGGGCACCTCGACGCCATCGTGCTGGCCGCGCTGGAGGCGGGGCCGGCGCATGGCTACGCCATCATCGAGACCATCAAGCAGCGCAGCGCCGGCACGTTCGATTTGCCGGAAGGCACGGTCTATCCGGCCCTGCACCGGCTGGAGCAGGCAGGCCTGCTGTCCAGCGCCTGGACGACACCGCCGAATGGGCGCCGCCGCCGCGTCTATTCCCTTACCAAGGCAGGCTCGGCAGCGCTCGGTGAGCGCCGCAAGGCCTGGAGCCGCTTCTCGCAGGCAGTCGACACGGCACTGGAAGGAGGGCGCGCATGAGTGGTGCGATCGACGACTACGTTGCCTCGTTGCGCCGCGAGCTTGCTTTCGATCCCGCGCTGGCCGGCCGGCTGGCGAGCGAAGTCGAGGATCATCTGCGCGATGCAGCTGAAGCTGACCCGGCCTGGCCGTCGCCCGAGGCCGAGCGCCGCGCCGTCGAGCGCTTCGGCCTCAGCCGCGAGATCGCTGCGCAATTCGCGATCGATGCCGTCGATCGCCACGCACGCCGGACCTGGATCACGCTTGCCGTCACGGTCGTGGTGACCTTCATCGCAATGCGCCTGCGCGTGATCTGGTTGGATGACGACGTCCTTTCCCCGGCACCGTTGATCGATCGCTATGCGTTCATCGCTGCACTCACGGTGGGTGTGATCGCCTGGTTCGCTTTCCGCCGGTCGCTGGCCGCGCTCGCGATCTGCCTGGGCGGCCTCGTGGCGTCCATCAGCGCCGGCATCGTGCGCGCCGACTTGTTCGCCAATGGCGCGCCGGTCCACGTGCTGCTGTCGGCGGCTGGAGAGGTCGCCCTGGTCGGGGTGCTGTCGTTCCATGTCATCGGATTGGGCCGGCGCCTCAGGCGCACGGCAGTGTTGCGGAGGCCCGGGCTTGAGAGGGAGGGGCAATGAACGGATGGCGCCTGGTTGGCACCCTGTCGCTGCTGCTCGGTGCGATGACGCTCTACCTCATGGCAAGCCACGGCTGGGACATCGAGGGCGTGCGGCTGGCGATCCGCGCCACGGCGCGGACGTCCCTGGTTCTGTTTGCGCTCGCCTTCACGGCCAGCGCCATGGCCGAGTTGCTGCCGTCCGGCACAACGCACTGGCAGCGCCGCAACCGGCGCTATCTCGGCGTCTCCTTCGCCGTCTCGCACTTCATCCACCTCGGCGTGATCCTCGCCCTGGCCGCGATCGACCGCGAGCTGTTCTGCAAGCTCACCAACGTCATGACCATCGTATTGGCCGGGACTGCCTACCTGTTCATCGCGGCG
>DATGZZ010000781.1:0-8881 GCA_035296945.1 Reyranella sp. | reverse complement strand
CCGCGGCACGCGCGCCGCCAGCCTGGGCCCGGTGAAGTTCGAGCGCGACGATCCGCTCTACGTCTCGACCCTGCGCACGGCGCGCTGCGATGCCTCGGGCAGCTTCTCCTTCCCCGGCGTGCCCGACGGCGTGTGGTACGTCACGACTAGCGTCAAATGGCAGGACGGCACCCAGGGCAGCAATATGATGCAGCGCGTCGACGTCCAGGGCGGCCGGCTGGTGAAGGTCATGTTGCCGTGACTGGGAGCGCGGGCCGCCGGCCCGCTCATGATCATGATGCGGGCCAGAGGCCCGCGCTCCGCATGACTATGACACTCCACCACGGGTGGCGCGGTCCCGGCAAAGACGGGTAGGCTAGGCACAACCATTACGGAGGAACGTGCCATGGCCACTGCAGTCCTCGAAACCCCGACCGCCGCGTTCGACGTCGAAGACATCGAATACCTGCGCCACGGCGACAAGCCGTTGCTGGCGACCATCTACAAGCCGAGGGGCGCCGGCCCGTTCCCGGCGATGGTCGAATGCCACGGCGGCGCCTGGTGCATGAGCGACCGCCACACCGAGAAGCTGCGCCACGAATACATGGCCGCGCACGGCGTCGTGTCGATCGCGCTCGACTTCCGCTCCGGCGACGAGGACCCGTATCCGGCCTCGGTGCAGGACATCAACTACGCGGTGCGCTGGGCCAAGGCCAACGCGCGCGCTCTGAAGACGCGCCCCGACCTCATCGGCCTGTCGGGCCAGTCGAGCGGCGGCCACCTCGCCATGCTGGTCGCCATGCGGCCGCACGATGCGCGCTATTCGGCGATCCCCTTGCCGGCTGGTTCGCCTGCCCAGGACGCCAGCGTCTGTTGCGTGATCATGTCCTGGCCGGTGATCAATCCGCTCTCCCGCTATCGCCACGCCAAGCGCGCCGAGGCGAGCGCCAATCCGCCGCCGTGGCCGAAATCGATCATCGGTCGCCACGATTCCTACTGGCAGTCGGAAGCCAACATGTCCAAGGGCAGCCCGACGATGGCGCTCGAGCGCGGTGAGAAGCTGCTGACGCCGCCCGCGATCTGGTTCCAGGCGCACGGCGACATCATGCACGACTACAAGGACACCGAATCGACGTTCGACGGCAACGAGCCGCAGCGCTTCTGCGCCGCGTACCGCAAGGCCGGCGGCTCGATCGCCCTGGAATACATCGACATGGAGCGCAAGCCCGGCGCTTCGCCGGACCTGTCCAAGTGCGGTCCCATGTTCGGGCAGATGGTGGCGTTCATCGAAAAGCATGTGAAGGTCTGAAGCGAGCGCACAAGACGCTCAAGCGGGGAGAACATCATGACCAAGACGATCAAGCGCCGCGGCGTCCTTTGGACCGCCGCCGCGGTGGGGGCTGGCCTGGCATCGCCCGGCCTGGTGCGCGCGCAGGACGCGCTCGAGTCGCTGAAGATCATCGTCGGCTTCCCGCCGGGCGGCAGCGCCGACGTCGTGAGCCGCCATCTCGGCGAGAAGCTGGTGCCGGGCTATGCGCGCAGCGTCATCGTCGACAACCGCCCGGGTGCCGCCGGCCGCATTGCCATCGAGATGCTGAAGAACTTAGCCCCCGACGGCCGCACCCTGGTGCTGACGCCGGCCTCGACGGTCACGGTCTACACCGACATCTATAAGCAGCTCTCCTACAACCCGAACACTGACCTCGCACCGGTGTCGCTGGCGGCGACCTTCGTTCATGGCTGCGCCGTCGGCCCGGTGGTGCCGGCCGAGGTCAAGACGCTGGCGCAGTTCGCCGAGTGGGCCAAGGCCAACCCGGCCAAGGCCAATTGCGGCAACCCGGGCGAGGGCTCCTTCCCGCACTTCCTCACGCTGGTCATGGCCAAGGCGCTGGGCGCGCCGATCCAGCCGGTGCCCTATCGCGGCGGCGCGCCGGCGCTCGCCGACATGATGGCGGGCCAGCTCGCCGCCCTGATGCTGCCCGACGGTTCGTTCCTGCCCTACACCCGGGACAACCGCGCGCGCGTGCTGGCGACCAGCGGCGAGAAGCGCTCGCCGTTCTATCCCGACGTCGCCACCTTCGCCGAGCAGGGCGTCAAGGAGCTCGTGGTCACCGAATGGTTCGGCCTGTTCGCTCCCGCCGCCACCCCGGCCGCCACCGTGAGCCGCGCCTCCGATGCCATCGGCAAGGCGCTGGCCAGCAAGGAGATCGCCCAGGCCTTCGCCAATCTCGGCATGGTGCCCAAGTCCAACACGCCGGCCGAGCTCGCCGCCTTGATCAAGGCCGAAGCGGCAACCTGGGGCCCGATCATCCGCTCGACCGGGTTCAAGCCGCTGGAGTAACGCTAGCCCGGCTCTTCGCCGGACCTGTCCAAGTGTGATCCTATGTTCGGGCAGATGGTCGACTTCATCGATCGCCACGTCAGGGTCTGAGCGAGCGTGCGAAAGATCACAGTCTGAGGGCAACCAAGACGTGTAGTAGCATGAGTCTTCCGTATCGCTGTCGCGGAAGAGGAGAGCCACATGACGACTGCACGTACGAAGCGACGGGCATGGCTCAACTTGGCGGCCTGCCTGTGCGCCGGACTGCTGCTGTCCGGCGGCCCCGCGGCCGCGGCCGACTGCAATGCGGCGCCGCCAAATCCAAAGTCGAGCGATGTCGTGGTCAAGGTCGATCCGGGAACGGCGTGGCAGCCGCGCGGCGGTCAGATGCGCATCGTGGTCGAAAGCGCCACGCAGATGCTGAAGGGCACCGACGTGACGGTGTGCTTCCGCTGGTCGAGCGGCCAGCAGGCCCAATACCTGCCGCCTGCTGCCGTGCAGGCCGCCGAGTCCACGCCGATGAAGGCCGTCTACCGCGTCACGGTGCCCGAGCTGAAACGTGTCGACTCCTCGTGGTTCGATCGGCTGAGCGGCAGGTTGCCTGCCGATCCGGCCCAGCCGACGCAGTTCGACAACGGCATGATCGTCCCTGTCGCCGACGTGAAGGTGATTGTTGGCACGACCGATTCGACACTGGCGACCACCGTCCTGGAAGTCGGCGTCACCAGCGTCTGGAATGCTGCGTTGGTGACGCTGTTGTGCGTGTTGGCCGCGCAGGGCCTGCTCTATTCCTGGGCGGTGCATCGCAAGGTGCCCGGCCGTTCGCCGTGGATGCGGATGATCAGCACGCGGGAAGGCTATGCGAGCCTGTCGCAGATGCAGATCGTGCTGTGGAGCTTCCTGTTCGGCGCCGGCGCGACCTACGTCATGATCCTGTCGGGCAGCCTGATCGATATCCCGACGGGTGCCCTGGTGCTGCTGGGCATTGCTGGCGCCACGACCTTGGGATCGAGGATCCAGGGAGCCAATGCGCAGGCCGCGGCCCCGCAGCCGTCGGCCGATCTTCCCGCCGCCACTGCGGCTCCCGCGGCACCTCAGAACGTCACGGTGATCGCCTCGACCGACCACGCCGTCACCCTGCAATGGGATCCGCCGGCCGCCGGTGCGGCAGCGGCGGTGTATGCCGTCAGCTATGCGCGGCAGGCCTTTGCCGACTGGCGGGAGAGTGACGACTGCATCAGGCAGAACAGCCATCGGGTCTCCCGGCTGCTGCCCGATACGGCGTACGTCTTCCAGGTCACGGCCCGCAACACCAACAGCGCGAGCGCGCCGGTGCAGGTGACGGAAAGGACCAAGCAGGCCGCCCTCATACCGCGCCAGCCTGTGTGGTCCGACCTCGTGGTGACGCCCCAGCATCCGGGAGAAATCGACGTCACCCGTGTCCAGATGCTGTTCTTCACGCTCATTTCCGTGGCCTTCGTGGCGATCAAGCTGATCACCGGCTACATGATCCCCGACATCCCGGAAGGCTTCATGCTCCTGATGGGCATCAGCAACGGCGTCTATCTGTCCGCGAAATTCGTGCCCGACTAGAGACCCTTCCTCCGGACGGTGGCATGATCGCCGCTGAAAAGCTTCGGAGGAGCGTTCATGCATCGGCGTTCGTTGATCGGGGCTGCCGCGTCGGCCGCCCTGTTGCCGGCGGTGGGCCGGGCCCAATCGCAGTCCTCGGCGTTTCCATCCAAGCAGCTGCGGCTGATCGTCGGCTTCGCCGCGGGCGGTGGCGGCGACATCGTCGCCCGCGTGCTGGGGGCGGAGCTGACCAAAAGCAGCGGCTACTCGGTCCTGGTCGACAACAAGCCCGGCGCCGGCGGCAACATCGCGACCCGGGAAGCGCTGCGCGCGCCGCCCGACGGCCACGCGATCCTGTTCGCCAACGTCGGCATGCTAGCGGTCAATCCTTATGCGATGAAGGACGCAGGCTACGATCCGAAGACCGACATTGCGCCGGTGTGCCTCGCCGTCGACTTCTCCAACGTCCTGGTCGTCCATCCCAGCGTGCCGGCCAAGACGCTGGCCGAGTATCTCGAGCTCGCCAAGCGGCCGGAGGGCATCCAGTACGGCTCGTCGGGTGTCGGCGGCGCCGGCCACCTCGCCGGCGAGCTTCTGAAGGCGCGCAGCGGCACCAACATGATCCACGTGCCGTTCCGCGGCGGCGGGCCGGCGATGAACGACCTGGTGGCGGGTCACGTGCCGTCGCTGATCGCCAGCGCGCCTACCGCCACGCCGCTGATGCGCGACGGCCGCATCCGGGCGCTCGCCGTCACCGGCGCCAAGCGCTCGCCGTTCGATCCCGACATCCCGACCATCGCCGAGCAGGGCTTCCCGGGCTATGCCGCCACCAACTGGTATGCCGTCGTGGTGTCGTCGAAGGTGCCGCCCGAGATCGTGGCCCAGCTCAACGCGATCCTGACCAAGGCGCTCAAGGCGCAAGAGGTGCAGGCGGCCTACGCCCAGCAGGGCATGGAGACGATCGCCAGCACGCAGGCTGAGGCGGCAGCCCACATCGCTCGCGAGACCGAGGTCTGGAAGAAGGTCATCGCCGACGCCGGCATCCGGCTGGAGTGAGGTTCTGAAAAGCGCCCGGACTGTGGGGAATCCCACATGAGCCGGGTGGGAAGCGCCGCAAGATGGAGGCCTCGGTTCAACCGCGAGGCACTCCATGGTCCGAGACGAACGAGGCATGCGCGGAGCCGGCGCGATCGTCGGCACGGTGCTGGTGCTGGGCGGCATCTACATCGCCCTGGCGCCGCGGCCGTCGCCGGCGGCGGCGGGCTGGCATGCGCCGGCCGAAGCGATCGACCCTGCGCTGCTTGAAAGGCGTGCCGAGGCGGCCCTGGAACGCTGGCGTCCGCCGCATGAGATCGACGACGAGCCGGCGAACCTCGAGAACGCCGGGCCAATCGATGCCCATGACGGCCTCTATGTCGGCATGGTGACCACGAGGGCGGACGGTCGCGTCGTCACCATCAGGCTCAAGGTGACCAACGGCATCGGCTCGGGAACGCAGATCCAGCGCGAATGCGGCGTGGCGCCGATCACGCTCAGGGTCTCGGCCACGGGCAACGTCACCGGCCTGGCGCTGATGTTCAGCTCGACCTGCCTCAAGACGGAGATGGCGATCCGGGGCCGCGCCATCGGCGGCACGCTGCAGCTGAGACTGGGCAATCAGTATCTGGAGCTGTCGAAGGCTAACGACTGACGCTGCCATCCAGACGCAGCAGCGGAACGAGCAGCAGCGCGAATGCGGTCGAGGCGGCGGAGACGATGACGAGCGGTCCCAGTTGCGCATCGAACACGCGGTCGTAGAGCCAGGCGCCGGCGGTGCTGGAGCAGATTTCCGCAAGATTCATGATCGACATCAGCCCGGCGAAGGCAAAGCCCTCCGCGCGTTTTGGACAGTAGTCGGCGGCGAGCGTGAGCGAGGCGATGGTGGCGATCATCATGGCGACGCCGTTGGCGAAGTTCACGATCGCCGCGGTGACCGGGTCGGCCAGCAACAGGAATGAGGCCACCGACGCCGTCAGGAGCACGATGCTGAGGGTGAGCAGCGCCTTTGAGCTCATGTCCCGCAGCAGGAAGCGATGCACCATGGCGCCGGCGATCCAGCCGGCCGATGCGATCGCGCCCAGGATGCCGATGTAGCTCTGGGAGAATTTGAGCTCGTCGGTCATGAAGTAGTAGAGCGGCGTGCCGAAGCCGGGCGCGAAGGAATAGAGGAACAGGAACAGGGCGACGATGTAGAGCTTTGCCGACCTCGACGCAGCCACGAGGCTTTGGAAGGTGCGCCGCATTTCCTGCCCGCTCGCGCCGACCTTCTTCTCGTCGAGCAGGAACAGCGACGCCAGCACCACGGCGACGGGCGCGACGGCGGCGATGGCCGCGGCCACCTGCAAGGCGGAGAGGGCGGGCAGGGCCTCGATCAGCGCACCGCCGGCGAACGAGCACGCCATGATGGCGATGTAGAACCACAGCCACTGCTGGCTGACGAAGCTGCTGCTGAGGCGGAAGGCCTGGCCGTTCTCCGCCAGCAGGGCGCCGCACAGCGTGCTGGCGGTGGCCATGGCGTAGGCGGTGAGCAGCAGCGGCAGGGCGAAGGTGACGGGATCGGCCTGCCGGGCGATGACGGCATAGCCGCCCAGCGCACAGAGGCTGGCGATGATCAGGTAGCTCTTGCGGCGATAGCCGAACAGCGGGAGGAAATCGGACACCAGGCCGAAGACCGGCTTGATGACCCATGGGAAGTTGAGGACCGCGAAGTAGGCTGCGACCTGCAGCGCCGTCCAGCCGGTCTCTTTCAGATAGTGGGTGAGCGGCTGGTAGATGATGCCGACGCGCGCCTGGCCGATGCCCTCGACGAGATAGACGATGGCGAAGAAGAGCATGAGCCGGCTGACATGCCGGTCATCCTCCGCCGTTCGCAAGGGCGCGCCGGGTGTCAGGCCAGGACTCAGGGCAAGATCGCTTCGCCCTCGATCTCGACCTTGGCCTGCGGATCGATCAGGGCCGAAACCTGGACCAGGGTCATGGCCGGGAAGTGCTTGCCGAGGGTGCTGCCCCAGGCCGCGCCGATCGCCGGACCAGCGGCGTTGAACTCGGCGATGTCGGTCACATAGGCGCGCAGCGCCACCAGGTGCTGCGGCTCGCCGCCCGCTGCCTTCAACACCGTCACGACGTTGCCGAGCGCCACGCGCCACTGCGTGCCGGCGTCGGTGCCTGGCGGGATGTGCGATTGGCCGGGCTCGCGGCCGATCTGGCCTGCGATGCGCACGCTCTTGGTGCCCTTGGCGACGACGGCATGCGAGAAGCCGCGCGGCCGCGACCAGCCGTCGGGCAGGATCGGCGTATAGGCGATGTCGCTCATGTCTGAAGCTCCTTTCAAGCCACCGCCGAGGGCTGCCCGGCGGCCGGTGCCGGTCCGCGGTCGGCGCTCAGCACGACGCCTTCGTAGCCCTTGGCCGCCACGCTGTTGATCACGTTCACGTACTTGGGCGCGCCGCCGTTGTAGACGAGGTAGCGGATGGTGCCCTGCTCGTGCCCCGGCACATTGGAGTTGTAGCCGGTGAACCACGACTTGGCCTTGCGCATCAGCATCATGGCGTACATGTCGACGACGTGCCTGGTCCAGCGCTGCTCGGCCGGCTCGGTCGCCTCGGCCTTGCTGTAGCCCTTGGCCTGCATGTACTCGAGCAGGTCGGTGCACCAGTTGACGCCGGTCTCGATGCCGCGCGGATAGTTGGTCGAGGCCGAGCCGCTTTGCGGGCCAGCCGGCATCAGCATGTTGGGGAAGCCGTGGATCATCATGCCGAGGTAGGTCGAGATCGAGGTGCGCCACTTGTCGGCCAGCTTCACGCCGCCCGCGCCCTGGATGTCGATCTTGTCGAAGGCGCCGGTGATGGCGTCGAAGCCCGTGGCATAGACGATGATGTCGAACTCGTAATCGCGCTCGGTCGTGCGCAGGCCCGTCTCGGTGACGCGCACTAGCGGCGTCTCGCTGATATCGACCAGCCGGACGTTGGGCCGGTTGAAGGCCTCGAAGTAGTTGGTCTCCATCGGCACGCGCTGCACGCCGAAGCCGTGGTCGCGCGGGATCAGCTTCTCGGCAATTTTGGGATCCTTGACCCGGCGGCGGATGCGCTGGGCGATGTACTCGGAGAACTCGGCGTTGGCCTTCTCGTCGGTGAAGATCTCGCGGAAGTTCGCCAGCCAGATGCCGAAGCCCGGCCCGTCATAGAGCTTGTCCCACAGCGCCAGCCGCTCCTCGCGGCTCACCTCCCAGAAGCCGCGGCGGTCGGGCTCGTGCACGAAGCCGCCCGGCGAGCGCGCGCAGGCGGCGAAGATCTCGTCGTAGCGCCGGCGGATGTCGGCCATCTCGCTTTCGGAGATCGGCCCGTTGTTGAGTGGGCAGCTCCAGTTCGGCCGGCGCTGGAACACCGTGAGCTCGCCCACCTTGTCGGCGATCTCGCCGATCACCTGGATGCCGGTGGCGCCGGTGCCGATCACGGCGACGCGCTTGCCCGCCAGGTCGACCGGCTCGTGCGGCCAGTGGAAGGTGTGGAACGACCGGCCCTTGAAGCTCTCCATGCCCTCGAGCTTGGGCAGGGTCGGCATCGACAGCAGCCCGAGCGTCAGGATGAGAAAGCGGCAGGTGAGCTCGCGCCCGTCCGAGACGCCGACGTGCCACAGGTTCTCGGCCTCGTCGTAGCGCGCGCTGTCGACCTGGCAATTGAACTGCATGTACTGGCGCAGGCCGAACTTGTCGGCGACGCGGTTGAGGTAGCGCAGGTTCTCGGGCTGGCCGGAGAAGTGCTCCTTCCAGTGCCATTCGTCCAGAAGCTCGCGCGAGAAGGAGTAGCCGTAGGTCCAGCTCTCCGAATCGAAGCGCGCCCCGGGATAGCGGTTCCAGTACCAGGTGCCACCGAGATCGCCGCCGGCCTCCAGCACCGTGGCCTCGATGCCGAGGTCGACCAGGCGCTTGATCTGGTAGATGCCGGCGACGCCCGCGCCGACGACGATGGCTTC
>DATGZZ010000780.1:0-3107 GCA_035296945.1 Reyranella sp. | reverse complement strand
AGCCCGCCGAACAGCGATGCGCCGACGTTCGCAGCGCCCTGAGCCAAAAGTTCGCAGTTCGAGCGATGGCGGCGGCCGGTCATGCCGTCGGCCACCACCGCCGACAACAGCGATTCGATGGCGCCCAGCAGGGCAAAGGCCACGGCATCGGGCAGCACGGCTTGAACCTTCTCCAGCGAGAAAGCCGGCAGGTGCGGCGATGGCAAAAGCGAGGGGATACCGCCGAAGCGGCTGCCGATGGTCTCGACCGGCAGCGCAAAGGCGAAGGTCGCTACGGCGGCCACGACGACGGCGATCAGCATGCCCGGCCAGTGTGGCTTGAGCTTCTTGGTCCCGACGATCAGGCCGATGGTCAGCAGCGACAGCGCCACCGCGGCCGGGCTGATCGTGTCGAGCGAACGCGCCAGCATTTCGATCTTGGCGACGAAGGCGGCCGGCTCCTTGCCGTCGAGCTTGAGGCCGAGCAGGTCCTTGAGCTGGCTGGCGAAGATGATGACGGCGATGGCCGAGGTGAATCCGACGGTCACCGGATAGGGAATGAACTTGATGAAGGTGCCGAGCCGCAGCAGGCCCGCCAGCGCCAGGAAGACGCCGGCCATCATGGTCGCCAGCACGACGCCGTCGATGCCGTGGCGATCGACGGCCGACGCCACCAGGACGATGAAGGCGCCCGCCGGTCCGCCGACCTGGAAGCGGCTGCCGCCCAAGGCCGAAATCAGAAAGCCGCCGACGATGGCGGTGAACAGCCCGCGCTCCGGCGTGGCGCCCGACGCAATGGCGATCGCCATGGAGAGCGGCAGCGCCACGATCGCGACCGTGAGGCCCGCCATGGCGTCGGCGCGCAGGGCCGCCAAGCCATAGCCCTCACGCAGCACCGTCACGAGCTTCGGCATGTACAGCTCGGAGAAGCTCGGGCGGCCGATGAGGGAGGCGGGAGGGGTCTCGACGCTCATTTGACTAAAATATTGTGTATAATCGTCTTTTTACCACGCCAGCGGGGCTTTCGTCACGAAGCAAGAATCGCGCTTGGTGGCCGGCCGATTGTGTGTCGTGCCATAGTCGGAGCAACGGTCCTTTGACACATCGCAAGAATGGACCTTGGGAGGAGTATTAATGCTACGCAGAACCCTGGTGGGCGGCTTTGCCGCATCCGCCGTCGCCGCCGCCCCGTTCATCAACGCCGCGCGCGCTCAGTCGCCGCTGACCTTGAACGGCGCCGTCCAGTTCAACGACGACCATGCCTTCAACAAGGCGCTGCTGAAGTTTGAGGAGTTGGTGAAGAAGTACTACGGCAAGCCGGTCAATTTCGTGCTTCACCGAAATTCGTCGCTCGGCCTCGAGAAGCAGTATTTCGAGTATATGGCGCAGGGCAAGGCGGTCGACTACGGCATCGTCTCACCGGCCCACATGTCGACCTTCTCCAAGGCCGCACCCTTCATCGATGCGCCGTTCCTGTTCCGCGACCTGCCGCACTGGAACAAGGTGCTTGACGCCGACCTCCTGAAGCCGGTGGCCGACGAGATCGCCCAGAAGGCCGACGTCATGCTGATCGGCTATGCCGGCGGCGGCGTGCGCAACATCTTCATCAACAAGCCGATGAGCACGCTCGCCGAGATCAAGGGCCTGAAGGTGCGCGTGCAAGGCGCGCCGATCTGGTCCAAGACCTTCGCCGCAGCCGGCATGGCGCCGACGGTCATCGCCTACAACGAGGTCTACAACGCCATCCAGAACAACGTGATCTCGGCGGGCGAGAACGAGGCGGCCGGCGTGGAGACCATGAAGTTCTACGAAGTCGCGCCCAATCTCGCGATGACCGAGCACGCCATCACCATCCGGCCGATCTGCTTCTCCGGCAAGACCTTCAAGACCCTGCCCAAGGACCTGCAGGAGGCCGTCCTCAAGGCCGGCAAGGAAGCGGGCGCCTATGGCCGACAGGTCGAAAGCTCCGAGGACGAGCAGAAGCTCGTGGCGCTCGAGAAGGCCGGCAAGCTGAAGCGCATCCCGTTCAAGGACCGTGCCGAGATGAAGAAGCTGGTCGATCCGGTCATGGCGGCCTACGCCAAGGAGATCGGCGCCGACGTCATCTTCACCAAGATCGTCGAATTGAAGTGATCCGAGGCGCGTAGCGGGCACCGGGCCCGCTACGCGTTTTTCAGCCTCCTCGTTCCCGGCGTTCCTCCTGCCACGGTTCCCATGCCTTCTCCTGATGCTTCGCCGGCTGGTCCCTGGCGCCGGTTCACCGCCCTCTATGCCCGGTTCCTGACCTTCCTGCTGGCGATGTCGGTGGCGATCCTCGTCATCCCGGTCACCCTGCAGGTCATCTCGCGCTACACCGCGCTCATCCCGTCCTACATCTGGACCGAGGAGATGGCGCGCTTCCTGTTCATCTGGATGGTGCTGATCGGCGCCATGGTGGGCGTGCGCGAAAGCAGCCATTTCGAGGTCGACGTCTGGCCGACTCTGTCACGACGTGGCGAGGCGGCGGTGCGCATCGTGGCGCGGTTGGGCACCCTGGCGCTGGCCCTGGTCTTCGTGTGGGCCGGCACCGAATTCACGCGCTTCGCCTGGTACCGCACGTCCGAACTGGCCGACCTGCCGCTCTGGATGATCCACATCGCCTGGCCGGCGGCCGGCGTCACCTGGATCGTCTTCCTAGGCGAGCAGTTTTACGACGAGGCGCGAATCCTGTTCGGCAGGAGTCCGGCATGAGCGGCTCGCTGTTCTCCGCCGGCGAGGCCGCCGCCATCCTGTTCGGCGGCTTCTTCCTGCTGCTGGCGCTGCGCGTGCCGGTCGCCATGGCGCTGGGTCTCGCCTGCCTGCCGCTGGCGTTCCTCGAGCCCAGGCTCGGCACGATGATGATCGTCCAGGAGACGTTCAATGCCTACAACACCTTCATCCTGCTGGCCGTCCCGTTCTTCCTGCTGACGGCCAACCTGATGAGCGTGGGCGGAATCACCAACCGCCTAGTGGCGCTGTCGCGCGCCCTGGTCGGCAGCTGGCCGGGCTCGCTCGCCCAGATCAACGTCGTGCTCTCGGTGTTCTTCGCCGGCATCTCGGGCTCCTCGACCGCGGACGCTGCGAGCCAGAGCAAGATCTTCATCGATGCC
>DATGZZ010000779.1:0-2658 GCA_035296945.1 Reyranella sp. | reverse complement strand
ACATGATCCTCTCCATGCACCTGCTGCGCCGCGACCTCGGGCGGCTTTCCGCCAAATGACCTATGTCCTTGGCCTCAATGCCTATCATGCCGACGCCGCCGCTTGCCTGGTGAAGGACGGCGATCTCGTCGCCGCGGTCGAAGAGGAGCGCTTCCGGCGCATCAAGCACTGGGGCGGCTTCCCCAGCGAATCGATCCGCTATTGTCTCCAGGAAGCCGGCATCTCGCTCGCCGACGTGAGCCACGTCGCGGTCAACAGCGACAATACGGCCAACCGCTGGCGCAAGCTCGCCTACGTCCTCAGCGCGCGCGTGAGCCCTGGTTATGTCCTGAAGCGGCTGCGTCATCGCGAGGACCGGGCGGATGTCGCCGGCAATCTGCAACGCACGCTGCCGGACGAGAAGTTCAGCGGCACCGTCCATGCCGTCGAGCATCATCTCTGCCATCTCGCCTCGGCCTTCCTGGTGTCGCCGTTCGACAAGGCGGTCGCCGTTTCGGTCGACGGCTTCGGCGATTTCTCGTCGGCCGCCTGGGGCCTGGGTGAGGGCGGCACTCTCTCGGTCGATGGGCGGGTCTACTTCCCCCATTCGCTCGGCGTGTTCTACGAGGCGATGACGCAGTTCATCGGCTTCCCGCACTACGGCGACGAATACAAGGTGATGGGGCTTGCCCCCTATGGCGAGCCGCGCTTCGTCGACCTCATGAAGCAGATCGTGAAGACCAAGGACGACGGCACCTTCGAGCTCGACCTGCGCTTTTTCCGTCATGCCTCGGGCCAGGGCGCCAACTACCAGGTGAAGGACGGCATCCCGTCGGGCGGGCGACTGTGGAGCGACGAGCTCGCCGGCCTGCTTGGCCCGGCGCGCGATCCGGCGGCGCCGCTGGAGGATCGCCACCGCGACATCGCGCGCTCGGCGCAGGTCACCTACGAGAACGCCTTCTTCAATCTTTTGGGCGCCCTGCACCGCCGCTACAGCGCCGACGCCGTCGTTCTGGCAGGTGGCTGCGCCTACAACTCGGTGGCCAACGGCAAGATGCTGGAGCGCTCGCCGTTCAAGAAGCTCTACGTCCAGTCGGCCGGCGGCGATGCCGGCGGCGCGATCGGTGCCGCCTTTGCGACCTGGCACAAGCTGGGCGGCGCCAACGCGCGGCGGCACTTCGTCATGGACCACGCGTACTGGGGTCCATCCGCCACACCTGACCAGATCGCCCACGCGATCGCCGAGCGCCGCGCCGACTTCGACGCGGCAGGTTGCACCATCGAGCGCATCGCCGACGAGGCGACGCTCTGCAAGCGCACCGCCGAGGCGATCTCGCTCGGCAAGGTGATCGGCTGGTTCCAGGGCCGCCTCGAATGGGGCCCGCGGGCGCTCGGCAACCGCTCGATCCTGGGCGATCCCAGGCGCGCCGACATGAAGGACATCCTCAACCTCAAGATCAAGCGCCGGGAATCCTTCCGGCCGTTCGCGCCGTCGGTCCTGCGCGAGGCGGTGCCGGAATGGTTCGAGACCGACGACGACGTGCCCTTCATGATGCAGGTCTTCAAGATCCGCGAGGCCAAGCGGAAGGAGATCCCGGCGGTCACCCACGTCGACGGCACCGGCCGGCTGCAGACCGTGACCTGGGCGGGCAATCCGCGCTATGCCCGGCTGATTCAGTCATTCCGTGACATCACCGGCGTGCCGATGGTGCTGAACACCAGCTTCAACGAGAACGAGCCGGTTGTTTGCAGGCCCGAGGAAGCCATCGACTGTTTCCTGCGGACGAAGATGGACGTCCTTGTCCTGGGTGATACGCTGATCCGGCGATGATCTCGTTCACCGTCAACGGCCAGCCGGCCCGCGTGGACGTCGATGCCGACAAGCCCCTGCTGTGGGTTCTGCGCGAGGACCTCAATATCGTCGGACCGAAGTACGGGTGCGGCGTGGCCTCGTGCGGCGCCTGCACAGTGCACGTCGACGGCGTGGCCGTGCGCTCCTGCTCGATGGCGGCGTCCGACGTCGACGGCACGACAGTGATCACCATTGAGGGACTGGCGCTGGGGCAGCTGCACGCCGTGCAGAAAGCCTGGATCGAGGAGCAGGTGCCCCAGTGCGGCTACTGCCAGCCCGGCTTCATCATGTCGGCCGTGGCGCTGCTCAAGGCCAATCCCAAGCCCAGCGACAAGGACATCGACGAGGTCCTGTCCAACATCTGTCGCTGTGGCACGTACAGCGCCATCCGCCGAGCCGTGCATCGTGCAGCGGCGCTGCTGGGCGGCGCGCCGTGAAGAAGTGGACCCGGCGCATGGCGATCATCGGCGGCGTCGCCGGTGGTGGCATTTTAGGCGTCGGCTTCTGGTTTGCCCGCGAGCGCGATCGCCTCGGCGAACGCACGCTGTTCAACGTCAAGCCGAACGAGGCGGGCCTGAGTGGCTGGGTGAAGATCACGCGCGACAATGGCGTGGTGGTCGCCGTGCCGCGCGCCGAGATGGGGCAGGGCGTGCAGACCGCGCTTGCCATGCTGGTCGCCGAGGAGATGGACGCGCGCTGGAACCAATTGCGTGTCGAAGACCCGCCCGAGCACGGCCTCTATCGCAATGTCGACATCCTGATCGACGGTCTGCCCTTCTCGCCCGAGGAAGAAGGCACCGTCGTCGATATCGCGCATTGGATGGCGG
>DATGZZ010000778.1:0-5491 GCA_035296945.1 Reyranella sp. | reverse complement strand
AAGGTGCCGTGGTCCGTCGCCACCGTGAAATGGTCGGCCTTGTCGATGCCCGTGATGCGGTGCGCCACCTTCACCTCGACTTGGACGGCGGCGCACTCGGCCAGCAGCATGGCCACGATCTGCCGCGCCGAGCCGTCGCAGAAGAGCTGGCCCAACGTCTTCTCGTGCCAGGCGATGCGGTGCTTGCCGACCAGGGCGATGAAGTCGTGCTGGGTGTAGCGCGCCAGCGCCGACTTGCAGAAGTGCGGGTTGGCCGACAGGAAGGCCTCGGGCCGGCTGGCGAGATTGGTGAAATTGCAGCGCCCGCCGCCCGAGATCAGGATCTTCTTGCCGACCTTGTCGGCGAGCTCCAGCACCAGCACGCGCCGCCCGCGCTGGCCGGCGCGCAACGCGCACATCAGGCCGGCGGCGCCGCCGCCCGCGACGATGACGTCGTAGCGCCCAGCGCTCACGCCAGCATCGTCTTCACGATCCAGAGGCCGAACACCAGGCCCGCGATCGCTCCCGCCACCGAGCCGCCGACATAGAGCGCGGCCAGAAGATGTTCGTGGCGTTCCCACAACAGCACCGCGTCGAGCGAAAAGGCCGAGAAGGTCGTGTAGCCGCCCAGGATGCCGGTGGTGAGGAACAGTCGTATGTGGCCGGTGGGATCCGAGCGCTCGATGAACCAGCCGGCGACCAGACCCATCACCAACGAGCCCATGATGTTGATGACGAAGGTGTGCCAGGGAAAATGCGTGCCGAGGAAGTGCGCGATCCAGATGTTCATGCCGTGCCGGACCGAGCCGCCGATGCCGGCGCCCACGAACACCACCAGATATCCCATCATCGCCGGCCGCCTCCGAAGCGCGTCTTCCAATCGGGCACCGCGGTCTTGTAGGGCAGCGCCGTCGCCTCGTACACGCCGCGCGCGATGGCCCGGGCCAGGCAATCGGCCGCCGCCGTGCCGAGCTCGGTCAGCACCGGCGGATCGCCGCCCAGGGGAAAGTGAGGGGGCCCGGCGCGGCCCGTGGCGGCCGCAAACACCGTGTCGCCATCGTTGGGCGCGTGCACGGGCCGGAGCGCCTTCGACAGGCCGTCGTTGGCCATGATGGCGAGCCGCTTGCACTCGGCCTTGGTGAGCGTGGCATCGGTCGCGACCATGGCGATGGTGGTCGCCGTCGCCGGCGCCGGCTGGCCCTTGAAGCGCACGGCGAGCGCCTCGGGCGAAATCTTCTGCGGCCAGCCCAGGCCGCCGAACTCGTCGCCCTGCTCATAGGGCGCGGCCCAGAAATGCGGGCCATCGCCGATCAGCGCCGAGCCGACCGCGTTCACCGCCGCCAATGCACCGACCGTGAAGCCCTGTCGCGTCCGCGCGCTTGCCGAGCCGAGACCGCCCTTGGCAGTGACCGTGGTGGCGCCATAACCCGCACCCACCGTGCCCAGCGCAAAGTCCGGCGCAGCGGCAAGGGCGGCGTCACGGCCGAGATCCCAGTACGGCGGCCGTTTGTCCACCGGCTGCGTCAGCCACGCCTTCTCGCCGCCATTCACCAGGTCGAACAGGATGGCCTGCACCGCCACCGGCAGGGTGAGGCCGCCGAACTGCGCGCCCTTGCCCTGACGGCACAGAACCGCCGTGACACCGCCCGCGGCATCGAGCCCGTAGAGCGAGCCGCCCGACAGCACGATGGCGTCGATCATGCTGCGCGTCATCTCGGGCTCGAGCAGCGTGACGGCACGGTCGCCCGGCGCGCCGCCCAGCGTGGCCACGCTCGCCACGACGCTCTGCTCGAACACCGCCACGGTGACGCCGGTGGCGACGCGCACATCGTGGGCGTTGCCGACCAGCACGCCGGGCACGTCGGTTAGAAGGTTCCTCACGTCAGGTGCTCACCGCCGTTCACGTGGATGGTCTGGCCGGTGATGAAGGTCCCCTGCGGCCCGACCAGCAGGCGCACCATGGCGGCGATCTCGTCGACCGTGCCGAACCGTTTGAGCGGGATCGGCCGGTTCATGCGGCTGGCCGGCACCGGGCCCGCCGATGCCGCGCGTGCCGTCTCGATGGCGCCGGGCGCGAGCGCATTGCAGGTGATGCGGTGCGGCGCCAGCTCGACGGCGAGCGCGCGCATCAGTCCCTCGAGGCCCGACTTCGACGCCGAGACATGGCAGCGGTTGGGCGTGCCGACATGGGTCGAGACGCCGGAGATCGCCACGAAGGCGCCGCCCTGCCCTTTCGCCACCATCTGCGGGATGAAGGCCTTGCCCAGCAGGAAGGCGCCGTCGAGCGCCACCGACAGGATCTCGCGCCATTCCTCGAACGACATGTCGAGGAACGAGGTCTGGCGGCGCAGGCCGGCATTGCTCACCAGGATGTCGACGCCGCCGAACGCCTTGGCCGCCTGGTCGGCGAGCCGCGGCGGCACCTGCGGATCGGAGACGTCGCCCATGGCGGCGACGGCCTTGCCGCCGGCGGCAACGATCTCGCCGACGACGGCATCGACCGCCGCCTTGTCGGCACGGCCATTGACCAGCACCGACGCGCCGTCGCGCGCCAAGGTAAGAGCGATGGCGCGACCGATATTGCGGCCCGCGCCAGTGACCAGGGCGACTTTGCCCTGCAAGGGAAGTGAATCTGATGGCATGGCGGGCAAACTGCCAGTCTGCCCGCCGCCTGTCGACTGGCTGTCGCGTCAGCCGGCGACGATGTAGGCCTTGAGCGCCTCGGTCTCGTGCTCGGTCTCTTCGAGTCGCGCCTTGACCACGTCGCCGATCGAGACCAGCCCCAAAAGCTCGCCGCGATCCACGACGGGGAGATGGCGGAAGCGGCCCTTGGTCATGGCCTGCATCACCTCCTCGATCGAATCGTCGGGATGGCAGGTCACGACATCGCGGGTCATCACCTGCCGCGCCTCGAGCTCCATGGCCTTGTCGCCGTGGGCCGCGATCGCGCGCACCAGATCGCGTTCGGAGACGATGCCGACGACCGAGCTGTGCTCGTTCAGGATCAGGACAGAGCCGATGCGCCGCACGCTGAGCTGCTTGGCGACCTCCGCCACGGTGGTGGCCGGCGTCACCGAAAAGACGAGTCCGCCCTTCTGCGAGAGAATGTCGGAGACGAACATGGTTCCCCCCTCCGCAAGTGTGGTCGACCGTGAGAACAGCAACGTATTGCTGCGCGGAAAGGTTGCGGGCCCAAAAGCCCAGTCAGACGACGCTCTTCGGCCTTCGTCCTTCCCGCCTGACAATTCGATCACTTGTCGGCGCGCCGCGCCAGCGTCGATTTGTGCATTCCAGATGGGCTTTTCCCCGCCTTCCGGGCCTGCTAGGAGCGCGCGCAATGACGCCTGAACCCATGCTGTCCTCGCCTCGGCAAAAGGCCGCGGCGCTGGTCTACCTCCTGGCCTTCATCGCCTGCATTCCGGCGGCCAACTGGATGATCGGCAATGCCGGCACGGTCTGCGCCCCGCCGCACGGCCCCTGCTTGGTGCCGGTGTGGCCGTGGGGCCCCAAGGGCATGCCGTTGATGGCGCCGTCGGGCGTGCTGCTGATCGGTCTCGCGCTCGTGCTGCGCGACATGGTGCAGCGCCGCCTGGGCCGCGCCGCCGCGCTCACCGCCATCGTCGCCGGCGCCCTGCTGTCGGGCGCGGTGGCGCCGCCGCCGCTGGTCTATGCCTCGGCCGCCGCCTTCCTGCTGTCGGAGCTGGCCGACTTCGCCGTCTATACGCCGCTGCAGTCGCGCGGGCTGGTGCTGGCGGTGCTTGCCAGCAGCCTGGTCGGACTCGTGGCCGACAGCATCCTGTTCCTGTGGCTGGCGTTCGGCAGCCTCGACTACCTCGCGGGCCAAATTCTCGGCAAGCTCTGGATGGTGCTGGCGGCGTTGCCGTTCATTCACTGGATCAGAAAGCGCGAGCTCGCCCGCTCTGCAGCGTGACGCGACAGGCGAAAGTCTCGGCTTGCATGCCGGCGTTTGGCGCTTCTTAATCGCGTCCGTCTGACTGGGGGAAATATCGATGTTCAAGTCTATCCTGGCCGTGTCCGAAGGCGGACCGGATGCCGGCATGTCGTTCAAGCTCGCGGCCCGCGTGGCCGGCTTGTTCGACGGCTGCGTGGACGCCTTGCACCTGCCGGTCGGCCCGGCGGGCGGCATGGTGGGCGGCCTGGCGATGAGCGGCGAGGCGATGCCGCTGATCATGAACATCGACGATGAGCGCCTGGAAGCGCGCGCCAAGGAAAGCGAGCGCATCTACAGCGAGGTCATCGCGCCGGTGAACGGGTCGACCTACACCGCGGCCAAGACCGCGACGCTCGACACGCTGGTGGCGATGGGCCGCTGCTCGGACCTCATCGTGCTGGGCCGCCCCGGCGCCGACCCCGAGAACGTGGCGCCGGCAACCGTCGAGGCCGCCATCTACGAATGCGCGCGCGCCGTCATGATCGCGCCGCCCAACGCGGGCAGCGGCGGCTTCGGCAACGTGATCGTAGCATGGAACGGCAGCTTCCAGGCCGCCCGCGCCGTCGAATACGCCCTGCCCTTGCTCGCCAAGGCCTCGGCCGTCACCATTCTGGTCGTGGGCAGCACGCCCGATGACGTGGGCGCCGCCTACCTCGCGCGCAACCTCGGCCGGCATGGGCTGAAAACCACCATCGACGCCATCGATCCCGGCGCGGTATCGGGCCGCGCCCGCGGCCGCGCGCTGCTCGACTACACGCATGGCAAGGGCGCCGACCTGCTGGTGATGGGTGCCTATGGCCGCGGCCAGGTGCTGAGCTTCCTCGGCATGGGCGGCGCCACCGGCAAGGTGATCTCGTCCTGCCGCGTGCCGCTGTTGATGGCGCACTAAGCAGTACCCGACGGCTGTCACCCCGAGCGCAGAGAGGCGCCTTTGAGGCCGCAGAAAAGGTCCCTCGCTACGCTCGGGATGACAGCGCGATCTGCGGCAACGTTTCGCCGATCTTGTCGAGCATCGAGGCCAAGCCTTCTTCGCGCTTGGCCGCATTGTCCTTGCCGTCGAGGAACGCGACCTGCTCGGTGAGCAGCAGCTTCGCTTGTTGCTCGTCAGGCAGGATTTCGACCGTCGTCAACGAGACCGAGATGGGCTCGCCGCGGCTGGTCATCGAATAGCTGAAGACGATGCGACGGTCCGGCACGATGTCGAGATAGAGTGTGTCGGCGACGAAGTGCGGATCGTCGCTGGGCCCGAAGCGCTTCCGCTCGCGGCCGCCCTCGCGGAAGTCGAAGCGCTGCTCGGCGATCACCCAACGTCCCGGCACGTCCCATTTGGCGCGCGCCTTGGGATCGGCCCAAGCAGCGAAGACGCGGGCCGGCGGTGCCTTGTAGCGGCGTTCCAGCCGGATCGTGCCGTGCTGCGCGCTGCGCGCCGTCATTGCATCTCCAGGAACCTGGCGAGCTGGTCGAACAGGCCGCCGAAGCCCTGCTCTCGGCCGCCGGCGTCGTCGTGGCCGTCGAGGAACACCGCCTGCTCGGTATAGACCAGGCGCGTGCCGGCGCCGG
>DATGZZ010000777.1:0-3828 GCA_035296945.1 Reyranella sp. | reverse complement strand
GAGGACTACGTCGCCACCCAGGCCTTCATCGACACGGTCGCGGGCGCGGTCGACCGGCTGAAGAAGAGGCCGGGCCGGTAGGATGTCCGGGGACGTCCTCATCGTCGTCGACATGCAGGTTGGCCTGCTCGACGGCCTGCCCAAGCACGACCTGAAAGGCGTGATCCAGCGCATCAATGCGCTCGCCGCCATGGTGCGGCGGCATGGCGGCCAGGTGGTGTGGATCAGGCATTGCGGCAAGGCGGGCGACGGCTTCGAACGGGGCAGCACGGGATGGGCGTTCCTGCCCGAGCTTGACCGCCAGCCCGCTGATGTCGTCGTCGAGAAGACGCTGAACGATGCGTTCGCCGGCACCGCACTGCACGACACGCTGCGGCGGACAACGCCGGATCGCGTCCTCATCGGCGGCTGGGCCACCGACTCCTGTGTCGACTCCACCGTCCGGTCGGCCATCTCCCGCGACTACAACGTCGTCGTTGCGAGCGACGCCCATACGCTGAGCGACCGGCCGCACCTCGCGGCGACCGCCATCATCCGGCATCACAACTGGGTCTGGAGCGACCTTTTAACCAACCGCTCAATCCGCGTCGTGACCACGAGCGAACTCATCGCCGAGCAGCGCTAGCGCGGACCGCGGGCGTCCCGCCCGCCTCATGATCATGAGCGGGCGGGACGCCCTGGGCGCATGTGAATGCGCCTAGGTCCGCGTATGACTACATCGTCGCCTGCTGGATGCGCCGCTCGTCCAGCCCGACCGAGCGGGCCGTCTCGACGATGGCGGCCCAGGTGTCGTCGGGCAGCGGCACGCCCTCGGCCAGCCGCTTGGTGCGCATGCGCGCTTCCGGCTCGCCGGGCACCAGGATCTCGGCCCCGGATGCCGCAGGCTTGGAGCTCTTAACGAAGTCGACGTACCTGGCGATGTCCTTCGGGAAGAAGCCCGCCGGATCGAGCACCTTGGGATCGACGTAAAACGACAGCATGCCGTTGGCGAAGCGGCCGCGCTTGGGATCGGTGGCGCCGTTGCCCGACAGCGAGCCGCCCAGAAGCTCGCACATGAAGGCGAGGCCCGAGCCCTTGTGGTCGCCGAAGGCCTGGATGGCGCCGGTGCCCTTGCTGTGGTCCCGCGGGCCGGTCGGCGTGTAGTCGCCATAGAGCAGATGCGGGTCGCTGCTGGGCTTGCCGTCGGGCCCGACCAGCGCGCCGTCCGGTACCTTCTTGCCGCCCTGGCTCGCCACCAGCACCTTGCCCTCGGCCACGATCGAGGTGGCGAAGTCGAGCACCAGCGGATCCTGGCCCGGCCGCGGCACGCCCACGCAATAGGGCGCCGTCGAGAAGCGGCGCTGCACGCCGCCATAGGGCGCCACCAGCACGCTGCCCGAGGCATTGACGAAATGGATCGAGACCAGGCCCGCCTCGGCCGCCATCTCGGCCCAGTCGCCGACGCGGCCGACGTGGCCGGCGTTGCGCAGGGTGACGGCCGCGAGACCGTTCTTGCGGCACTTGTCGATGCCGATGCGCACGGCCTGCGGCGTCACGGTCTGACCGAAGCCGTATTTGCCGTCGACCACGGCGATCACCGGCGTGTCGACGACGACGTCGACGGTGACGTCAGGCAGCACCGTGCCGTTCTTCTTCTGTGTGGCGTAGCGCGGCACGCGCACCACGCCGTGGCTGTCGTGGCCCGACAGGTTGGCGCTCACCAGGTAGCGGCCGATGCGGCCGCCCTCCTCCGTCGAGCAGCCGGCGGAGGCAAAGATGTCCGCGACGAAAGCTTCCAGCGCTTTCGCCTTGATGGTGACTGTCATTGTGTACTCTTCCTCATGCTCTGCCGGACCGCGCGCTTCCAGCGCGCTCACGATCATGAGCGCGCTGGAAGCGCGCGGTCCGGAAGAAGATTACTTCTTGCCGGCCTTCGCCTTCTTCTCGTCGGCCGCGCGCTGCAGGGCGCCGACGTAGCCGCGGTTCCAAGTCGGGTTGATCATGACCTCGTTGATGACGATGTGCGCCGGCAGGCAGGCGACGTAGCGGATCAGGTCGCCGACATCCTCCGACTGCGCCATGCGCGCCCGCTCCTCCTTGGTGATGGGGATCGGCCGCTTGTCGAGGATGGGCGTGGCCACCTCGCCGGGGCAGACGACGCAGGAGCGGATGCCGTTGACGCACTCCTCCATGTTGATGGTGTGGCTCATTGCCACCACACCATGCTTGGCCGCCGAATAGGCCGCGCCGCTCAACGTGCTGGGATTGCGGCCGGCCATCGACGAGGTGTGGATCAGCACGCCGTCCTTGCGCTTGCGCATCATCGGCAGCACCGCCGACGAGCAATAGAAGGCGCTCGAGAGATTGCCGTCGATCACCAGTTCCGCGCCGGCCGCGGTGAGCTCGCTCCACTTGCGGTCCGGGATATTCAGCCCGGCGTTGTTCACCAGGATGTCGCAACGGCCGAATTTCTTGTCGATGTCCGTGGCGACGCGGCCGACGGCGGCAGCCTTCATCAGGTCGGCGGCCTTCACGACTGCCTTGCCGCCCGCCTTCTTGATGGCCGCCGCGGTCTCCTCCAGCGGCTCCTTGCGCCGGCCGGTCAGCACGACCGTAGCGCCTTCCTTGGCGAGCGCGATCGCCGCCGCCTGACCAATACCGGAGCCAGCACCGGTCACCCAGGCGACCTTGCCCGTCAACGAAGCCATCGAAATTCTCCTTGATACAGTCCCGCTGTCATCCCGAGGCCAACGGCCGAGGGCCTTTACTGCTCCCGAAAGGTCCCTCGCTGCGCTCGGGATGACAGCCCGGCGCAGCCTCGACTGTCAATTACAGCACCTTGCCCGTGCTGTCGTCGATCAGGTGCATGTTGCTGAGGTCGGCCCTGAGCTTCATGGGCTTCTCCGCCGTCGCGCCGGCATTGGGATTGACCCGGCCGCAGACCTCGGAGCCGGCGATGGTGAAGTAGACCAGCGTCTCCATGCCCATCGGCTCGACGACGTCGATCGGATTCTCGAAGTCGTGCTGGTTGGGTTCGACGTGCGGTCGCGTCTCGGTGATGTGCTCGGGCCGCAGGCCGAGGATGAGGTTGGCCTTGCCGGCCTGGGGCGTATAGCGCGCCGTGCGGTCGGCCGGCACAGGGAAGCTCAACGTGTCGCTGAGCCGCACGCGCAGCGCGCCCGCCGCCTGCTCGAGATGGCAGGGGATGAAGTTCATCGCCGGCGAGCCGATGAAGCCCGCCACGAACTTGGTGGTCGGCGAGTGATAGAGGTCGTTGGGCGAGCCGACCTGCTCGATCAGCCCGGCATTCATGACCACGACGCGGTCGGCCAAGGTCATCGCCTCGACCTGGTCGTGGGTCACGTAGACCGTGGTCGTGCGCACCTTCTGGTGCACCTTCTTGATCTCGGTGCGCATCTGCACGCGCAGCTTGGCATCGAGGTTGGACAGCGGCTCGTCGAACAGGAAGACCTTGGGATCGCGCACGATGGCGCGGCCCATGGCGACGCGCTGGCGCTGGCCGCCCGAGAGCTGCTTGGGCTTGCGGTCCAGGAGCTCGGTGATGTCGAGGATCTGGGCCGCCTGCTTGACCCGGCGGTCGATCTCGTCCTTGGGCGTGCGCTTGAGCTTCAGCCCGAACGACATGTTCTCGTAGACGTTCATGTGCGGATAGAGTGCGTAGTTCTGGAACACCATGGCGATGTCCCGGTCCTTCGGCTCCACGTTGTTGACCGCCTCGCCCGCGATCGAGATCACGCCCTCGGTCGGGTCCTCCAAGCCGGCCAGCATCCGCAGCAGGGTGGACTTCCCGCACCCGGAGGGCCCGAGCAGGACGAGGAAGTCCCCGTC
>DATGZZ010000776.1:0-2499 GCA_035296945.1 Reyranella sp. | reverse complement strand
CGCATAGCATAGCGAACCCGCCCGAGATAGCCTCGACAATGTCTCGCCTGTGCCTCCTGCCGCCATCGGCAGGGAAATTTGCCGTGGAATCATGGCGAGTTATGCGCCGATGCTCGGGTCACGAGGTCGTCTTGACGCTCCCCAGGCGTTTAGGCTAGCGGGACGCCTCGGATTCCCTCCCGCAGCACCGGCCGCCGGTGAAAGTGCCGATCTTGACCGCCTGGAACGATCCCCTGAGAGCCGCCAGTGGCTGACATCGGCATATTGCGAGCGGCCATCGCGCCCGTCAGGCGCCTGTGGCGCCGGCCGGCCGCGGTCGAGATTGCCCCCAAGGTCGGCGACGACGAGCAGGATGCGCGCATCCATTTTCGCGACGGCCTGGTCAAGCGGCGTGGCGGCGATGCCGAGGGCGCGCTCGCCGCCTTCGACCGGGCGCTGGCGTTGGTTCCCGATTTCGCCGATGCCGTCATGGCCCGGGCGGAAATCCTTGACGGCCTGGGACGCAGCGTCGACGCGCAGGCCGAGTATGAGCGGGCGCGCCGCCTGTGGTCGGAGCTGCCGCCGGGCGCCGCCGATCGGCGCTACGTTTTCCGCCGTCAGGGCTACTTCGCCTTCGAGGCGGAATCCTACGACTTGGTCCGCACCAACGTCCGCAGCAAGATCCTGCCGCAGCTCGCCCACGGCAATGCGTGTCTCGCCCACGGCCGCGCGGCCGAGGCACTGGACAGTTACGAGCGCGCACTGAAGGTGAACCCCAAGCTTGTCGAGGCGTTGGCGCTGAAGGGCGAGGCCCTCTCGGCGCTGGGTCGCTACGAGGAAGCGATCGAGATCTTCGACGGCGTGCTGGCTGCCAATCCCAAGGATGGCGATACCCTGAACGCCCGCGGCATTGCGCGTGCGGCGCTGGGCCGGCTGGCCGACGCCAACGACGACTGGCGCCGCCAATACGAGTTGCTGCCGCAGACCAGCGCGGCGGCGCGCGCTTGCGTGGCGATGCGTCTGGGCAACTACGGCGCGGCGTTCAATGAATTCGGGCTGGCTGTCGCCAAGGAGCCCAACAACCCGTACTGGCTGCTCTACCGGCTGACGGCTGCGCGACTGGCCGGCGCACCGACCGAGCCGGTCGCGCTCGCAAGCGACAATCGTTGGCCGACGCTGCTGCTCGCCTTCCGCACCGGGCAGGCGACGGAGGAGGCGCTGCTCGACCGCGCCAACTCGCCCACCCGCCATGCCGAAGCGCGCTTCCAGATGGGCGTCCTCGCCGTCGACGGCAATCCTGCGGCGGCGCGCCGGTACTGGCGCGAGGTCGTCGACCAGGGCCCGCCGGCACTGATCGAGTTCGCCGCCGCCAGCAACGAGCTTGCGCGCCTCGGCGCCTAGCCGAACCCGAGACAAAGCATGTTTTCCGTCATCCTCTACGGCCGCAACGACAGCCACGGCTACAACCTGCACAAGCGGGCGGCGATCAGCTTCAATGCGCTGGCTGAGGTCATGTCCGACCCCGACGACGAGATCCTGTTCGTCGACTACAACACGCCGGATGACCACCCGACCTTTCCCGAGGCGATCCATGACACGCTGACGGAAAAGGCCAAGAAGGTGATGCGCGTCCTGCGCATCCGGCCCGACCAGCATGTCCGCCATCGCCTGAAAACCCATCTGGTGGCGCTCGAGGCGCAGTCGCGCAACGTGGCGCTCCGGCGCTCCAACCCGCGCAACCGCTGGATCCTCTACACCAACACCGACATGCTGCTGGTGCCGCGCAACGAGAAGGAGTCGCTCAGCGACATCCTGGGCTCGATTCCCGACGGCTTCTATCAGGTGCCGCGTTTCGAGATCCCGGAGATGCTGTGGGAAGCGGCGTTCGACCGGCGCGATCCGGTGGGCAACCTCGCCAAGCTGCGCGACTGGTCGGTGCGCTTCCATCTCAACCAGGTCGTCCACAACTACATGCCGATGAAGTACGACGCGCTGGGCGATTTCCAGGCGGCGCTGCGCGAGGACATGTTCGCCATCCACGGCTTCGACGAGGACATGATCCTGGGCTGGCACTGCGATTCGAACCTGGCGGCGCGGCTCGCGCTCTATCGCGGCCGGGTCGACACGCTGATCGACAAGCTGTTCGGCTATCACTGCGACCATACCCGCGTCGCCGCCGCCAACAACAAGGGCCGCGCCACGCGGATGAACGACCAGGACCGCTTCATCTGGAACGTGGCCACGCCCTACGTGCCGGCCCAGGCCGAGACCTGGGGCTGGCCGGACACCGAGATCGAGGAGATCCGGCTCGACCGCGACACTCCTTATCAGCGCTACTCGGCCGGTCTCGATAAGGCGATCGAGCCGGCGACGGCGCCGTTCGTCGAGACCAGCCTGGAATGGCAGCTCTTCGACGACCTCACCTACGACCTGCCGCACACCCTGCCGTTCGTCTGCGACCAGATGGTGACGTTCCCGCGCTCGACCAACCTGATGATGGTGGCGACGCGGCCGGACTTT
>DATGZZ010000775.1:0-6430 GCA_035296945.1 Reyranella sp. | reverse complement strand
GTGGCCATCCAGTACTTGTCGGTGATGCCGACCCAGCCGCCGGTGGTGCTGATCTTCTGCTGCTTGTTGTCCTTGAAGTCGGAGTAGCCGAACTCCTTCAGGCTGCCGTTGAAGACGCCGTAGGGGCCCTCATGCAGGATGTAGATGCCCTCGGCCGGCGGCTCGCCGTAGCGCACGACCAGGCTCCAGGGATAGAGCGTGACCGGCTTGTCGCTCTTGTTCTCGACGCTCTGCTTGACGTCGAACATGAAGAACTCGTCGAGCGAGACGTCGAGGGCGAAGATCAGACCCTGGCCGTTGTCCCAGGTGAGCCGCGCCGGCTTGCCGGGCGCCACCGTGGTCCTGTCGGCGGTCCACAGCGTGTCGGGGCCGGGCACCTTGATCGACGGATCGGCCGGCGACCAGCCGAACTCGGCGTAATAGGGATGCGCGCTGCCGACCGGCGACAGCACCGGCACGGGGTCGCTCTTGGGATCGACCGTGACGCGATACTTGGCCAGACGCACATCGTCGATGCGCGCGCCCTTGAGATTGATCGAGCCGATCAGCTCGGGCGTGTCGAAGGTGACGCGCGGCGAGCGGGCGAGCGCTTCAGTGCGGCTCACGATCTGGGCCGGCTGGGTAGCCGGCGCGCCCGGCTGCACCGTGCCCTGAGTGCCGGGCGCGCCCGGCTGGCCGCTTGGCGCCTGCGGCGTGCCGTTCGGGGTCGATGCCGTCTGCTGCTGGTTGACCGGCGGCTTGGCCGGCGGGAAGGCATACTGCCAGCCCACGATGATCAGCACCGAGAGCACGATAGCGACAATGAAATTCTTCTGGTCCATTTGATCAGACTTTTAGGCGCGCTCGGCGGATTGACAGGAAAGCTTCGGCGGCACGGGATCGAAGCCCGCGCCTCCCCACGGCCCGCAGCGGCAGAGCCGGTGCGCCGCCAGCCAGGAGCCGCGCAGCGCGCCATGGCGCGCCACCGCCTCGGCCGCATAGGCCGAGCAGGACGGCTCATAGCGGCAGGCGCCGACGAAGAAGTAGGCCAGCGTCAGCTGATAGAACCGGATTGCGCCGCGGAGCGCTCCGGTCAGCAGGCAAGTCAGCAGGCGGGAGATCATGCGGCCCGGAAACTGGCGATTTGCCGGGGCATGCGCAAGGCGTCCGTGGCAGGTCATGGCGTCGCGACAGCCAATGCTTTCAGCCGCTTGAGGGCCTCGACCAGCTCCTGGCGAAGGTTGGCGAAGTCGCGGGCGATGGCGGCCTGCCGGCCGACCAGCACGTAGTCGAGGTCCGGACGCGCCTGACCCGGGATCACCATGCGAGCCGCTTCGCGCAGCCGGCGACGGACCCGGTTGCGCACCACGGCATTGCCGACCTTGCGGGTGACGGTGAAGCCGACCCGGATCGCCGGCAGGGCGAGGTCGGCGGGCGCTGGGGCCACCTGCAGGACGAAGCCCGGCATGGCGCAGCGCCGGCCGGCCTGGACGCGCAGAAAATCGCGGCGGTTCGGCAGCCGCCCGAGGCGCGCCGAGGCCAATTTGGCGGGGCCGCTTAGGCCGAGAGACGCTTGCGGCCCGACCTGCGGCGGCTGGCAATGACCTTGCGGCCGCCCACCGTCGCCATCCGCGACCGGAAGCCGTGCCGGCGCTTGCGCACCAGCTTGCTCGGCTGATAGGTGCGTTTCATCACGCAACTCCTTTAAACACAAGGCCCCCGCAGGTTACGGCGGGGGCAAATTCTGTGGGCGAGGGTAATAAGCGGGGGAAGGCCCCGAGTCAACGAGGCCTCATGTCCGGACCGCGGGCGTCCCGCCCGCTTCATGATCATGAGCGGGCGGGACGCCCGCGGTCCGAATCATGAGAAGACGTGGCTACAATGCCGCCATGTCCCTTGTCCTGCATGGCTACCACTACAGCGTCTACAATCGCATCGTCCGCTTGGCCCTGGCCGAGAAGGGCGTGGCCTACGACCGGGTCGAGGTGAACCCGTTCGGCGACATCCCGGCCGAATACCTCGCACTCCATCCCTTCGGCCGCGTCCCGACCCTGGTCCATGACGGCTTCGTGCTCTACGAGACCGGCGCCATCACCCGCTATGTCGACCGCACCTTTGCCGGGCCGGCGCTGCAGCCGGGGACGCCGCAGGCGCTTGCCCGCATGGACCAAGTGATCGGGATCATCGATTCCTACGGCTATTGGCCGATGGTCCGGCAGGTCTTCTCCCATCGCGCCTTCCGGGCCGCAGCCGGCCGGCCGGTCGACGAGGCGGAGATCGCGCAAGGTCTCGCCGGTGCCGCGAAGGTCCTGGCTGCTCTCGAGGCGCTGGCATCCGAGCCGTTTCTCACCGGCCAGGAACTGTCGCTGGCCGATCTTCACGTCGGCGCGATGATCGCCTACTTCACGCTGGCGCCGGAAGGGGCCGCCCTGTTGGCCAGCCATCCGCGGCTCGCCGCGTGGTGGGGCAGGCTCAGCCGGCGGGCGAGCGTCGCCGCGACCGATCCGGGCCTGCCGAGCCGCGATCGCGTCACCACTGCGTGAAGCGCATTTGCTTTGCGACCTGAGGCTGGCGGGCCAATATCGATGGTGAAGCCACGCGAAGGGGCGACATGACCTCCCTGATGTGGCGCCGGCTTGCGCCCGCGGCGATCCTGCTGCTGGGACTGGCGCTGTTCCTGCTGTTCGGCCTCGAACGCTACTTCTCCTTCGAGATGTTGAGCCGCCATCACGCCACGCTCGCAGCCTGGGTTGCCGACAACGACACGCTCGCGATCATCTTGTTCGTGCTGGCTTATGCCCTGGTCGTGGCCTTCTCGCTGCCGGTCGCCATCATCATCACGCCGCTCGGCGGCTTCCTGTTCGGCGTCTGGATGGGCGCGATCCTGTCGGTGATCGGCGCCACGCTGGGCTCGGTGGCGGTGTTCCTGGCCGCGCGCACCGCCTTCTATGACCTCTTCCACGCCCGCGCCGGCGCTGCACTGGCGCGCTTCGAGGACGGCTTTCGCCGCGACAGCTTCAGCTATCTGTTGTTCCTGCGGCTGGTGCCGGTGTTCCCGTTCTGGCTGGTCAACATCGTGCCGGCGCTGCTCGGCATGAAGCTCGGCCCCTACACCCTGGCGACGTTGATCGGCATCATCCCGGCGGCCTTCGTCTATGCCGGCGTCGGCGCGAGCTTCGGCACGCTGTTCGACCGCGGCGAGGCGCCGAACCTCGGCATCATCTTCGAATGGCGCTTCCTGCTGCCCCTGCTCGGCCTCGCCGCCCTGGCGCTGGTGCCGGTGCTCTATACGCATCTGCGCGGCGGCAAGACGTCGTCGTGACATGAACGCGGTCCTCACCCCGGACGTCTGCGTCGTCGGCGGTGGCTCGGCCGGCCTGGTCGTCGCCTCGGGCGCCGCCCAGCTCGGCCTCGACGTCGTGCTGATCGAGCGCGCCGAGATGGGCGGCGATTGCCTCAATTACGGCTGCGTGCCGTCCAAGGCTCTGATCGCCGCCGCTCGGGCCGCGCAGGCGCAGCGCGATGGCGCGCCCTTCGGCATCGCGCCGGTCGAGCCCACGGTCGATTTCGGTCGTGTCATGGATCACGTACACCAGGTGATCGCAGCCATCGCGCCCAACGATTCGGTCGAGCGCTTCGAGACGCTCGGCGTGCGCGTCCTGAAGGAAGAGGCGCGCTTCATCGGGCGCACCGAGCTGCAGGCCGGCCCGCACCGCATCAGGAGCCGGCGCATCGTTCTGGCGACCGGCTCGCGAGCGACCGCGCCGCCCATCCCGGGCCTCGCGGAGGCGGGCTTCCTCACCAATGAGACGATCTTCGCCAACCGCACGCTGCCCGGCCATCTGATCGTGATCGGCGGCGGACCGATCGGCCTGGAGCTGGGCCAGGCCCATCGCCGGCTGGGCGCGCGGGTCACCGTGCTGGAGGTCGCCGACTTCCTGGCCAAGGACGATCCCGAGCTTGCCGCCATCGTCGTGGCGCGCCTGAAAAGCGAAGGCGTCGACCTGCGCGGCCGCACCAAGATCGCGCGGGTCGAACGGACATCGTCAGGCATCGCGGTGATCCTAGAGGGGGGCGAGCGCCTCGAGGGATCGCACCTGCTGGTCGCCGCCGGCCGCGCCCCCGTCGTGGAGAGCCTCGATCTCGCCACCGCGGGCGTCGCCCACACCGCCAAGGGTATCACCGTCGATCCGTCGCTGCGAACATCCAACCGCAATGTCTGGGCGATCGGCGACTGCAACGGTCTTTATGCCTTCACGCACATGGCGGGCTACGAGGCATCGCTGTTCATCCGCGGCGCCTTGTTCCGCGCACCCGCCCGGCTCGATGCCGCGATCGTGCCGTGGGCGACCTACACCGAGCCTGAGCTGGCGCAGGTCGGCATCAGCGAACGCCAGGCGCGCGAAAAGCATGGCGATGCCATAAACGTCCTGCGCTGGAAGCTGGCCGAGAACGACCGCGCCCAGACCGAGCGCGCGACCGAGGGCATGGTCAAGGCGATCACCGACCGCCATGGCCGCATCCTGGGCGCCGCGATCGCCGCACCGCATGCCGGCGAGCTGATCCAGCCCTGGTGCCTGGCCATCGCCAGGCGCCTGAAGGTTTCGGCTCTGGCAGGCTTCGTGCCGCCCTATCCGACCCTGGGCGAGGCGAGCAAGCGCGCCGCCGGCAGCTACTTCACCGAGACGCTGTTCGGCCCGCGTACGCGCTGGCTGGTGCGCCTGTTGTCGCGCCTGCCGGTCTTTTGAAGATGGCCCGTCTGCACATCGTCATCGTCGGCGCCGGCTTCGGCGGCTTGAGTGCTGCAGCGGGCCTCGCCGGTGCCGATGCCGACGTCACGGTGATCGACCGGCGCAACTATCATCTCTTCCAGCCGCTGCTCTATCAGGTGGCGACGGCCGGACTGTCGCCGGCGCAGATCGCCCAGCCCATCCGCTCGATCCTGCGCAAGGCGCCCAACGTGCGCGTGATCCTGGGCCGCGTGATCGGTGTCGACCGCCATCGCCGCATCGTGAAGCTCGAGGATCGCGAGGTCGGATACGACGTGCTGGTGCTGGCCACCGGCTCGCGGCACGCCTATTTCGGCCACGACGAATGGGAGAACGTGGCGCCGGGACTGAAGAAGATCGACGACGCCACCGGCATCCGCCGCCGCATCCTGTCGGCCTTCGAGCACGCCGAGCAGAGCGACGATCCCGAGGCGCGGCGCCGTTTCCTCACCTTCGTGGTGATCGGCGCCGGTCCGACGGGCGTGGAGATGGCGGGCGCCATCGCCGAGCTTGCCCATGTCGCGCTGCGCCACGACTTCCGCACCATCAACCCGCGCGATGCGCGCATCGTGCTGGTCGAAGCAGGGCCGCGCGTGCTGGCAGCCTTCCCGCCGACGCTGAGCCAATCGGCGCTGCGCTCGCTCGAGCGCCTGCATGTCGAGGTGCGCCTGGGCAAGCCCGTGTCGGAGTGCGACGAGATGGGCGTCACCATCGACAACGAACGCCTGGAGGCCGCGACCATCATCTGGGCGGCGGGGGTGGCCTCCTCGTCAGCTGCCAAATGGCTGGGCGTCGAGAAGGACCGTGTCGGCCGCGTCGTCGTCGGTCCCGACCTTGCCATATCCGGGCATCCCGAGATCTTCGTCATCGGCGACACGGCGCACGCCCTTGGCCCGAGCGGCCAGCCCCTGCCCGGATTGGCGCCGGTGGCCAAGCAGCAGGGCACCTATGTTGCGCGCGCGTTGCGGGCGCGCATCGCAGGCCGCGCCGCGCCCGGACCTTTCCGCTATCGCAACTACGGCGCCATGGCGACCATCGGGCGGCGGGCCGCAGTCGCCGATTTCGGCTGGCTGAAGGTCGACGGCACCTTGGCCTGGCTGCTGTGGGGCCTGATCCACGTCACCTTCCTGATCGGCTTTCGTAACCGCTTCGTCGTCCTGTTCGATTGGCTGTGGTCCTATGCAACTTTCCAGTCGGGCGCGCGCCTGATCACGGGGCCCGGCTCGCACTGATGCGCCGCGATTGCGTCCGTCACGGAAAATGTCGATCATCCGTCCAGTTCTGGAGAGTACCGAATGAAAGTCACGTTCGTTGCCAGCTTCGTCGCGACGGCATTGTCGGTGTCGATGGCCCTCGCCCAACAGCAGCAGCAGCCGGCGACCCAGGCGCCCGCATCGCCACCCGATCTTGGCCTCAAGGTCGAAGTCGAGCCAGCCGCCATGGCCATCGTGAAGGCCATGGCCGACAAGCTCGCCGCCGCCAAGTCGATGAGCTTCACGGCGCTCACGACCTTCGAGAGTC
Source organism: Reyranella sp. (assembly GCA_035296945.1). Taxonomy (GTDB): domain Bacteria; phylum Pseudomonadota; class Alphaproteobacteria; order Reyranellales; family Reyranellaceae; genus Reyranella. The sequence continues at coordinate 161 of DATGZZ010000775.1, read as the reverse complement.
CCGATCGCACCGGCCTGCCGCTGGCCTACACCAGCCTGTCGCAGGTCACCATGCAGCGCCCCGACAAGCTCAAGGTGATCACGCCGGGCGACGGGCCGCGCACGGAGTTCTACTACGATGGCAAGACGGTGCAGGCCTACGAGCCGTCGACCAAGCAGCTG
>DATGZZ010000774.1:0-7656 GCA_035296945.1 Reyranella sp. | reverse complement strand
CGACTTGCCGGTGCCCGAGCCGCCGATCACCACCGTCGATTCGCCCTGGGCGACGTCGAGGTCGATGCCCTGCAGGACCTTCTTGGGTCCGAAGGATTTCGTGACGCCGCGGAGGGCGATCTTCGAGGTCATGGCGATCGGATCGCGAATCAGATCACGAATCTGATTCCTCCCCCGTCATACGGGGGAGGGTAGGGAGGGGGCAGGCCTCCGTCGCGTTGCACGCAAGTTTCAGATCTTCAACGTCATACATCTCTTTTTTGGCTTTCCCCCTCCCTTACCCTCCCCCGTATGACGGGGGAGGGAATCAGAGAACGAACAAATGACTCAGCGTGCGAAGAAGGCTTCGGTGATGAAGTAGTTGAAGGTCAGGATCAGGGCCGAGGCCGAGACCACCGCGTTGGTCGTCGCCGTGCCGACGCCCTGGGCGCCGCCCTTGGACGTGTAGCCGTGGTAGCAGCCCATCAGGGAGATCAGGAAGCCGAACACCGCCGCCTTGACCAGGCCGGAGAAGACGTCCTGGAACTGCAGGAAGTCGAGCGTGTTGCGCAGATAGGCCACGTCGTTGAAGTCGAGCTTGTAAACGCCGACCAAAAAGCCGCCCAGCACGCCGATGATGTCGGCGATCAGCACCAGGATCGGCATGGTGACGATGCCCGCGATCAGGCGCGGCACCACCAGGTACTTGTAGGGATTGGTCGAGAGCGTGGTCAGCGCATCGATCTGCTCGGTGACGCGCATGGTGCCGATCTCGGCCGCCATCGCCGCACCAACGCGGCCCGCCACCATGAGCGCGGCCAGCACCGGACCGAGCTCGCGCGTCAGCGACACGACGACGACGTTGGGGATGGCCGATTCGGCGGAGAAGCGGGCAAAGCCGGTGTAGCTCTGCAGCGCCAGCACCATGCCGGTGAAGATGGCGGTGAGGCCGACCACGGGCAGCGAGTAGTAGCCGATCTCCAGCATCTGGCGGACGATCTGCTGGCGGTACCACGGCGGCGTGAGCGCGCAGCGGATGGCCTGCAGGGCGAAGGAACTGACCGAGCCGATGGCCTCCAGGAAGGCGAGCGTCATGCGGCCGAGCAAGGTTACCAGCGGGATACTCACGGCGATGTCTCCGGCCCCGGCTCCAGATCTGGCTCAGGCTCCGGCGGATCGACATAGACGCGGGCATAGCGCCGGCCGAGTGCCGTCATGACCTCGTAGGCGTTGGTGCGCGCATGTTCGGCGAGGTCGTCGGCCGTCATGTTCGGGCCGAGGATTTCCACCACCGCGCCGGTCTCGCACAGAGCTTCGGGAACTTCGGTCACGTCGATCGTCACGAGATCCATTGAAATGCGGCCGATCACGGGCACGCGATGCCCGGCGAGATGGACGTGAGTGCGGTTGATGAGGATCCGGAAGTAGCCGTCGGCATAGCCCAGCGCGATCGTGGCCACGCGGGAAGGCCGGGCTGACCGCCAAGCACCACCGTATCCAACGGTCTGGAAAGCGTCAATTCGCCGAGTCTGCAGGATGCGCGCCTGAAGCGTCACCACCGGCAGCATCGGATTGTCGCGGCCGGGCAGCGGATTGATGCCGTAGAGCGCGGCACCCGGCCGCAGCAGGTCGAAATGGTAATCGGGCCCGAGGAAGATGCCCGAGGAGTTGGCGAGCGAGGTCGGCGCGCCCGGCATGGCGCGCACGAAGTTGCGGAAGCGCGAGAGCTGCTCGCCGTTGATGGCGTTGTTGGGCTCCTCGGAGGCCACGAGATGGCTCATCAGCAGCGCGAGCCTGAGGCCGCGCAGGCGGCCGCGCTCGTTGATCAGCGCCTGCGCCTCCTCGGCGCCGAAGCCCAGGCGATGCATGCCGGTGTCGATATGGATGATCGCATCGAGCGGCCGGTTGAAGCGCTGGGCGGCGGCGCGCCAGGCGTTGAGCTGGCCGAGGTGATTGAGCACCGGTGTGAGATTGTGCTCGACGAAGTCGGCGTCGGTGTTGGCCAAAAGGCCGTTCAGCACGTAGATCGGGTGCTCGGGCATGGCCTTGCGCAGCGCAATGCCTTCCTCGAGATGGGCGACGAAGAACTGCCGACAACCCTCGGCCGCGAGCCGCGGGCCGACGATGGCGGCGCCGCAGCCGTAGGCGTCGGCCTTGAGCACGGCGGCACAATCGACCGGCCGGCCGGCGGCGCGGCCGGCATCGCGCAGGCCGCGCCAGTTGCCGGCGATCGCGCCCAGATCGACCGTCAGAATCGCGCCGGCCCGGCGCGTGGCGTCGTCGGAGGAGGACATCGTGGTCTAATACAACGACTTCCTCCCCTTCGCGGAATCCGCCAAGGGGAGGTGGCCCGAAGGGCCGGAGGGGTCATGAGCAACGGGACTGGTGCTCATGACCCCTCCGCCCGCTGCGCGGGCACCCGCGCGTTTGGGCCATCCGGCCCAAACGCTAGCCAACGCTCCGCGTGGGGAGGAAGGCGCGAACGAAGTCATTCGAACACCGGACCCGGCCCTTCGCCATCGGCGGCCAGGTTGCCGAACTTGGTGAACTGGCCTTCGAACGATAGCCGCACGATGCCGGTGGGACCGTGGCGCTGCTTGGCCACGATCACCTCGGCCTTGCCGTAGGTCTGCTCGCAGCGCTGGCGCCAGCCCTCGTGGCGCTCGTTGAAGCGCTGGTCGCTCTCCTCGGCGCGGCGGCTCGGCTCGGAGCGGGTGAGGTAGTACTCCTCGCGATAGACGAACATGACGACGTCGGCGTCCTGCTCGATCGAGCCCGATTCGCGCAGGTCGGAGAGCTGGGGCCGTTTGTCCTCGCGCTGCTCGACGGCGCGGCTGAGCTGCGACAGGGCGAGCACCGGCACGTCGAGCTCCTTGGCCAGCGTCTTCAGCCCGCGCGTGATCTCCGACACCTCCTGCACGCGATTGTCCTGGCGGTTCTTGCCCGAAGGCGAGAGCAGCTGCAGGTAGTCGACGACCAGCAGCCCCAGTCCGTGCGTGCGCTTCAGCCGGCGGGCGCGGGTGCGCAGGGCCGCGATCGACAGCGCCGGCGTGTCGTCGATGAAGAAGTTGAGGTGCTCCAGCTCGTGGCTGACCGACAGCACCCTGTCGAAGTCGCTGGTTATGAGCTCGCCCTTGCGGATCTTCTCCGACGGCACTTCGGCCTGCTCGGCGAGCATGCGGGTGGCGAGCTGTTCGGACGACATTTCCAGCGAGAAGAAGCCGACCACCGCGCCGTCCACCGCCTTGGGCTTGCCCTCAACGATCTCCTCGCGATAGGCGCGGGCGGCGTTGAAGGCGATGTTGGTGGCAAGCGCGGTCTTTCCCATCGAGGGGCGGCCGGCCAGGATGATGAGGTCCGACCGGTGCAGGCCGCCCAGAAGCTGGTCGAGCTGGAAGAGGCCGGAAGCGACGCCGGTGAGCTGGCCGACGCGGCGGTAGGCCGCCTCGGCCGCGACCGTGGCCTCGGTCAGCGCGACGCGGAAGGGCTTGAAGCCGCCCTCAGTCTGCCCCGAGCTCGCGAGGTCGTAGAGCTTCTTCTCGGCGACCTCGATCTGGTTCAGCGCGGTTTCATCGACGTCGCCGCCGAAGGCGCCGTTGACCACGCCCTCGCCGAGCTCGATGAGCTGGCGGCGCAGGTAGAGGTCGTGCACCGCCTGGCCGAACGCCGTGGCATCGATTACGTGCACCGACGCCGCCGCCAGGCGGGCGAGGTAGGTGGCCCCGCCGGCCGCCTTCATGTCCTCGTCCTGCTCGACGTAGGTTTTCAGCGTGACCGCGCTCACGACCTGGCCGCGCTCGATCAGCCGCGACAGGGAATCGAACAGCTTGCCGTGCAGGGGATCGGCGAAGTGTTCGGGTCGCAAAAACTCCGCGACACGCTGGTAGGCGGCGTTGTTGATCAGGATCGCGCCCAGCAGCGCCTGCTCCGCCTCGAAATTGTGCGGCGGCTCACGCAGACGGATATCTTCGGCGCCGGGCAGGCGCGTGACGTTCGATGATTCTTTCATGGGCTCCATGGCAGAGCCTTCTTATTGAAGAGAGGGGGACGCTCACCACCGCAAATGCGATGGCGCCTATCGGATTTCCGATAGATGGGGACAGGAATACCTGAAAGCTGGGGACAAGTCCTCAGTCAGGCGCCGAAGGCTGCTATTCCGCCGCCATCGACCGCGTGACCCTTATGCCCTTTTCCGCATCCAGCATGTAATCGCGCGTCAGCGGCACGGCGTCCTGCTTCTTGGCGAGCTGGAGCTGGAAGACCATCTGGTTCATGTACCGGAACGCCACCTCGCAGGCTGCGAGATAGAACTCCCACATGCGGCAGAAGCGCTCGTCGTAGCCCGCGACCTGCTTGATGCGCTCGCGATTGGCGAGGAAGCGGTGGCGCCAGTGGCGCAGGGTCTCGGCGTAGTGCAGCCGCAGGATCTCCATGTCGGTGACCCACAACCCGACCTTCTCGATCGCCGTCATCACCTCGGACAGGGCGGGGGTGTAGCCGCCCGGGAAGATGTACCGGCGCAGCCAAGTGTTGGTGCCGCCCGGTGGTTCCATGCGGCCGATCGAATGCAACAGCATGACGCCGTCGTCGTCTAAAAGCTCCTTCACCTTGGTGAAGAACTCGACGTAGTGCGCCGAGCCGACATGCTCGAACATGCCGACCGAAACGATGCGGTCGTAGCGGCCCGGCTCCTGGCGGTAGTCGAGCAGCTTGAAGCGCACGCGGTCGGCGACGCCGCCTTCCAGGGCGCGCCGGCACGAGATGGTGTGCTGTTCCTTGGAGAGGGTGACGCCCGTCACGTCGACGCCGAACTGCTGGCTGAGGAACAGCCCCATGCCGCCCCAGCCCGAGCCGATATCCAACACCTTCTGGCCGGGTTGCAGCAGCATCTTGGCGGCGATGTGCTGCTTCTTGTCGAGCTGGGCCTGCTCGAGCGGCTCCTCGCCAGACTTGAAATAGGCGCACGAATACTGCCGGTCGCGATCGAGGAAGAAGTCGTAGAGCTGGTCCTTGAGGTCGTAGTGATGGGCGACGTTGCGCTGGGCACGCTCGATTGGATTGTACTGCTCGAGGAAACGCAGCCACCGCTGCAGGGCGTACGACCCCTTCACCATGGGCGTCGCTTCGAGAGCCGGCATGTTGCGGCCGACCAGATCGAGGAGATCGTAGATGTCGCCGTCTTCGACGGTAAGCTTGCCGTCCATGTAGGCTTCACCCAGGGCCAGCCGCGGCCGCAGCGCCAGTCTCGTGGCGCTCCACCGGTCATGCAGGCGCAGCGTGAGGGCTGGGCCGGGGCGCGCGCCCTCTAGGCGATGCGGCCTGCCGGCTTTATCGATGATGGTGAGCTGGCCTTCTTCCACAACACGGGCGAGAACCCGAGCCAACAGCATTGCCGTACCTTCGGGGCTGTACTCTGTCGAAATGTTAATTCAGATGGCAATTTCAAGGCAAAGGTTGTTCAAAATTGCAAAAACCCTGAGGGTGACTGTGAAATCTCTTCAACGGCAATTGCGTCGCAACCTCACCTTTGCTAGCTAGTGAAACTCACTCGCAGTGGAGAATACCGTGAAGCGTCGCGCAGCCCTCAAGACCGGTCTGGCCTTCGGTGCAGGCGTCCTCCTCCTTCGCCGGGCAGAGGCGCAGGGCGCCACGCTCAACCTCTATTCGGCGCGCCATTACAACACTGACGAGGCGCTCTACGGCAACTTCGCCGACCTGAGCGGCGTCAAGATCAACCGCATCGATGCCGAGCCCGATCCGCTGATCGAACGGCTCAAGGCCGAGGGCGACAAGAGCCCGTGCGACGTGTTCATCACCACAGATGCCGGCCGCATCGAGCGTGCCCGCCAGATGGGCCTGCTGCAGCCCGTGACGTCCGAGGTGCTGACCAAGTCGGTGCCGGCGCACCTGCGCGACCCAGACAACAACTGGTTCGGCTTCTCCAAGCGCGCGCGCGTGATCATGTACAACAAGGAGAAGGTGTCGGCGGCCAATGCGCCCAAGAACTACGAGGACCTGGCCGATCCCAAGTGGAAGGGCAAGCTCCTGATCCGCGCCTCGGGCCACATCTACAACCAGTCGCTGGTGGGCTCGCTGCTGGCGGCGGACGGACCGGAGAAGACCGAGGCGTGGGCCAAGGGCGTTGCCGCCAACCTGGCGCGCCCGCCGCGCGGTGGCGACACCGACCAGATCAAGGGCGTCGCCGCGGGCGAGGCCGAGCTCTGCGTCAGCAACACCTACTACTACGTGAACCTCATGCGCTCCAAGAAGCCGGAGGACCTCGAGGTCGCGGCCAAGGTGGGCGTGATGTTCCCCAACCAGGCCAACCGCGGCACCCACGTCAATATCAGCGGCGGCGCCGTGGCGCGCCATGCGCCCAACAAGGCGGCTGCCGTGAAGTTCCTCGAATACCTGGTGTCGCCGCAGGCCCAGAAGTACTTCGCCGAGGGCAACTCGGAGTACCCGGTGGTGGCCGGCGTCGAGCTCTCGGCCGAGCTGAAGTCGCTCGGCACCTTCAAGGAAGACCAGCTCAACGCCCGTGTGTTCGCGCAGAACAACGCCGAAGCGCTGAAGATCATGGACCGCGCGGGCTGGAAGTAATCTTCGCTGGGGGCGCGCCACTCCAGTGGCGCGATCATCTTTGCGAGTAACGAAGACGCGCGACTGGAGTCGCGCGCCCCCAGCCTACCGCCGCCGCGCCGCGATCGCGCGGCTCAGCACGATCACCGGGGCGAGCGACACCATGACGATCACGATCGAGCCGACAGCCGCCTGCGCCAGCCGCTCATCGGAGGCGAAGCGGTAGACGCCGATCGCCAGCGTATCGAGATTGAACGGCCGGATCAGCAGCGTTGCCGGCAGCTCCTTCATTACCTCGACGAAGGCCACGACGGCCGCCGTCAGCATTGGCCCGCGCAGCAGTGGCAGATGGATGCGCCGCAGCACCTCGCGCGGTCTGGCGCCCAGCACGCGCGCGCTGGCATCCATCGCCGGATCGATGGCGGCAAGACCGGGCGCGATGTTGGCGAGCCCGACCGCGAGGAAGCGCACCGTGTAGGCAAGCAGCAGCGCGAACGCCGTACCGCTCAGCAGGAGCCCGCTCGGCAATCCGAGGATGGCGCGGCTCAGCCGGTCGATGCCGTGATCGGCCAGCGCCAGGGGCAGCAGGATGCCGACGGCAATCACGGCGCCCGGGATGGCGTAGCCCAGGGCGGAGAACTCGATGAGCCGGTTGAGCGAGCGGCGGCGCACCACGCGGCCGGCATAGCTCAGGAACAGGGCGAGCACGACGATGATCGCGGCAGCCGCCGCGGCGAGGCTGAGGCTGTTGGCGGCGTCGCGCAGGAAATGGGAGTCGATGGCGACTGCGCCTGACCGCCACGCGAGCTGCGCCAGATGGATCGTCGGCACGACGAAGCCCAGGATGATGGGCAGCGTACACGCGGCGATTGCGCTAACCGCTGGCCAGAACGCAAGCTCGGCCGGATCGCCCTGGTGGCGCAGGTTCGAGGCGATGTGGAAGCGAGCGCGGCCGCGCGAATGGCGCTCGATCAGGATCAGGAGGCCGGCGATGGCGATCAGGACGAGCGCAATCTGGGCGGCACCCTCGCGATTGCCGAGCCCGTACCAGGTCCGATAGATCGCCGTCGTCAGCGTCTGCACGCCGTAATATTGGAC
>DATGZZ010000773.1:0-7429 GCA_035296945.1 Reyranella sp. | reverse complement strand
GTTCACGTAGACCAGGACCTTGTCGTTGCGCGCGTCGGCAAGATAGGCCTGCGCGCTCGCCTGCTCCGTCGTCATGCCGGTACTCCTAGAGACTGAATTCCTTGTGGCGGGCCAGGAAGGCCTGCGTGCGTTCCTTCTTGGGATGCTTCAGCACCTCGTCGGGCGTGCCCTGCTCATGGATCGTGCCGTCGGCCAGGAAGATCACGCGCGTCGCCACGTGGTAGGCGAAGCCCAGCTCATGGGTGACCAGCAGCATGGTGCGGCCCTCCTCGGCCAACGCCCGGATCACGCCCAGCACCTCGCCGACCAATTCGGGATCGAGCGCGGAGGTCGGCTCGTCGAACAGCAGCAGCTCGGGATCCATGGCCAGCGCGCGGGCGATGGCGACGCGCTGCTTCTGTCCGCCGGAGAGGTGCGCGGGATAGTGCGCCGCCTTGTCGGCCAGGCCGACCCGCGCCAGCTCGCGTTCAGCGCGGGCCTGGGCGTCGGGCTTCCTCATGCGGCGCACCGTGCGCAGGCCCTCCATGACGTTGCCCAGTGCCGTCATGTGCGGGAAGAGGTTGAACTGCTGGAACACCATGCCGATGCGCTGGCGCACCAGCGTGAGCTCGGCTTCGCGGCGGCCGATCACCTTGCCGTCGAGGGTGATGGTGCCGGCGTCGGGCATTTCCATGAAGTTGAGGCAGCGCAGCAAGGTCGACTTGCCCGAGCCGGAGGCGCCCAGCACGGCGATGCGCTCGCCCTTCTTCACGTCGAGGTCAATGCCGGCGATCACGGTATTTGAGCCGAAGCGCTTGGTGAGGCCGGAGACGCCTAAAATGGTCATTCGTCCCTCGCCAGGCGCCGTTCCAGCACGTAGGTGAGCTGCACCAGCGGCCACAGGAAGACGAAGAAGATCACCGCGACGGCCGTGTAGGCCTCGATGGGATTGAAGTTCAGCGAGGCAATCAGCTTGGCCTGCTGCAGCAGCTCGACATAGGCGATGGCCGAGGCCAGCGTCGTCATCTTGAAGATTTCTATGGCGCGGTTGGTCAGCGCCGGCGTCATGCGCTTCAAGGCCTGGGGCAGGATGATGCGCCGCATCGCCTGCAGGAAGGTCATGCCGAGCGCCCGCGCGCCGTCCCACTGGCCACGGTCGATCGACTGGATGCCGCCGCGATAGATCTCGGCCGAGAACGCCGCCGAATTGAGCGAGATGCCGAACGAGGCCGCCGCCAGCGGACTGATCGAGAACGGCATCAGGATCGGCAGGGCGAAGTAGAACCAGATGATCTGCACCAGCACCGGCGTGTTGCGGAAGAATTCGACGAACACCGTCGCCGGCCAGTAGAAGACGCGTCGCTGCGAATAGCGGCCGAGGCCGACCACCAGGCCGAAGCTCAGGCCGGCGACCAGGCAGATGGCGAAGATGCGCAATGTGCCCAGCGCTCCCGCGAGCAGGGCGTCGCTGTTGGCCAGGACCGAAGCGAAATCCCATTGGTTCATGTCAGTGCACCGTCGATTCGCCGCTCACCGCCAGGCGGCGTTCCAAGCGGCGGGCGAACAGGCTGAAGGCGGCGATGACGACGAAGTAGATCAGCGCCGCGACCGTGAAGGTTTCGAGCGGCCTGAAAGTCTTCTGCGAGATCTCGTTGGCGGCGAACAGCAGGTCGGCATAGGCGATGGTGGCGACCAGGGTCGTGGTCTTCATGAGCTCGATCGCCCGCTCCTTGAAGGCCGGGATCATGCGCTTGACCGCCTGCGGCAGCACGATGCGGCGCAACGCCTGGCCGTGCGTCATGCCGATGGCGCGCGCGCCGTCCCATTGGCCGCGCTCGATCGACACGATGCCGGCGCGGAACACCTCGGCGAAGAAGGCGGCCGACTGGATCGAGAAGGTGACGACCGCAGCCAGCAACGGCGTCATCTCGATGCCCACGATCAGCGGCAGGGCGAAGAAGAACCAGAAGAGCTGCACCAGCGGCGGCGTGGTGCGGAACACTTCGATGACGAAGCCGGCCGGCCAGGAGACCAGGCGCTGCCGCGACAGCCGCATCAGCGCAAACCCCAGCCCCAGCACCAGGCCACAGGCGAGCGAGGCGCCCGTGACCTTGAGCGTGTTTAAAAGGCCCTGCGCCAACAGGTCGGCGTTGGCGAAGACCGGGGCGAAGTCCCACTGATAGGCCACGCGAGCCTACTTGATCATTTCCTTCATGACCGGCGGGGCGAGCGCGGGATCGAGGCCGAAGTCGCTGAGCGCAGCCTCGTACCATTTCTGCGTCTGGCCGCTCTTGTAGAAGCCGGCGAGCTGCTTATCGACCCAGGCGACGAACTCCGCATCGTTCTTGCGAATGGCCGCACTGGAAGCCTGCGACTGCGCCGGCGTCGGCACCACGATCTTGCCCTTGCCGAGGCGCTGGCGGGCCGCCAGCAGCGGCGGATGGAACAGGCACACGGCATCGACGCGGCCCGACTGGAAGGCCGCGATGGCCGCGGCATTGTCGGGGAAGCGTTGCAGGTCGGCCTTGGCGGCGTGCTCGCTCACGAACCGGTCCATCGACGAGGCCTGCGGCACGGCGATGCGCACGCCGGGCTTGTTGAGATCTTCCCAGGTCTTCGCGGCCAAGTCGTCGCGCGCCAGCACGGCCAGCGAATAGTAGAGCAGAGGCGATTCGGGGAAGTCGACGGCCTGCTTACGCTCCGGCGTGGCGTCGAGCATGAACATGATGTCGATCTTGTCGGACTGCAGCGCCGCGATGGCGTTGCCCCAGCTCACCTCGACGGTCTCGAGCTTGGCGCCCAGCGCATCGGCCATCGCCTTGCCCATCGAGATGCCGAGGCCCGATGACCACTGGCCGGTCTTGGGATCCTTGGAGAACCAGGGCGGCGCCTGAGTGACGCCGACGCGGAAGGTGCCGCGCTTCTTGGTCTCCTCGATGGTGCCGGCCTGTGCCCCGAGCGGCGGCAAGGCTCCCGCGGCGAACCCCAAGGCGGCCCCAACCAGGACCTTGCGGCGCTTGATCGTCATGTCGTGTCTCCCTTCCTCGATGCCCCCGAAACGAACTTCTCCGTGACCACCGCGCCGCGGCGCATGTGGTCAGCGATCTCCAGGCGCAGCGCGTCGAGATCGCCGCCGAGAGCCGCCCTGATGTAGCTGTCGTGGCTGTCACGCCGCGGACCGCGCCGGCCGTGCGCCCGATGATGGGCCGCCCAGTAGAGCTGCAGGCGGCCGCGCAGGCCGTGCCAGGCGTGCTGCAACAACTTGTGGCCGCTCGCCTCGAAGACCAGGCCATGCAGCGCGAGCTCGGTAGAGATGCTGGTGCGATCGTCGCCGGCATCGATGCTGGCCAGCAGCGCCTCGTTGCGCCGATGGAGCTCGCGGCGGAAGCGGTCGTCGCGATGTTCCCACACCTGCTCGAAGGCAAAAATCTCGAGCGCGGTGCGCAGCGAATAGATCTCGCGCACGTCCTCGACGGAGAGCGCTGCGACGTGGGTGCCGGTGTAGGGCACCGTCACCAGCAGCCCCTCTTCGATGAGCTGGCGCATCGCCTCGCGCAGCGGCCCGCGGCTGACGTCGAAGCGCGTCGACAGCGCCGTCTCGGTCAACGGCGCGCCGGGCGCGACGTCGCCGGCCAGGATCGCCGCGCGCAGACGCTCGGCGATGTGGGCGCGCAAGGTCGCCTTGGGGACCGGCCCGAGGCCGAGCTCGGGTGAGGAAAGATCGGAAAGAGCCAATTTGCCCCTAAATATGGCTGATCGTCGATTGTTGACAATCTGGCATGGACTGGCGTCCCCAAGCAAGGATTCGCATCGGTCCAAACCGAATCGTCTTACCCTGAGGAGCGCACGCAGTGCGCGTCTCGAAGGGTGGGCAACAGCAAGGCAGGTAGTCCACCCTTCGAGACGGGCGCTGCGCGCCCTCCTCAGGGTGAGGTCATCGCGTTCAGGTTGAGTGGACTTTGCTCCAACTAATTCAGTAGGACTTGTAGCCCAGGAACTTGCCCGACATGGCGATCTTCACCCGGTCGCCCTTCTGGTCGGGCTGGCGCTCCATGGTCATGTCGAAGTCGATGGCCGACATGATGCCGTCGCCGAACTCCTCCTGGATCAGCTCCTTCCAGGTCGTGCCGTAGACCTGCACCAGCTCGTAGAAGCGGTAGATCAGCGGATCGGTCGGCGGCACCTGGGGCAGCGAGCCGCGATAGGGCACCTCCTGCAGCAGCAGGGTCTCCTCCTTGCCGAGGCCGAACAGCTTGGCAGCCTTGGTCGCCTGCTCCTTGGTCATCTTCATCTGGCCCATGCAGGCCGCGGTGACGATGATCTTGGAGGCGCCGCCGATCTTCTTGGCGATCTCCTCCCAGCTCAGCTCCTTCAGCCGCTTGGCGGTGAGAATCTTCTCCGTGACTTCTGCCCGTTTCATTGTCGTCTCTCCTCGTCTTGCTTGTTCAATTCGTGTGCCGAAGCGGCACGACTTCGGCCGGCGGGTTGACCGCCGCCAGGCCCGGCTTCACCAGCTTCAGCCGGCGCGGGTCATAGCTGCCGTCGGCGATCTCCTGGTCGAAGGCCTTCGACCGGTTCACCAGGAACTCCACCAGGTGATTGCGGATGGCGTAATACTGCGGATGGCGGTGCAGGTCGTTCCGGTGCCGCTCGTTGCGCGGCATGGTGTTGACCACGATCTCCGCGATCTTCGCCCCCGGGCCGTTGGTCATCAGCACGATCTTGTCGGCAAGCAAAATCGCTTCGTCGACGTCGTGGGTGATCATGAACACGGTCTGGTTGGTGTCGGCGCAGATGCGCAGCACCTCGTCCTGCAGCATCCCGCGGGTCAGCGCATCGAGGGCGCTGAACGGCTCGTCCATCAGGAGCATCTTGGGCTGGATGGACAGCGCGCGGGCGATGCCGACGCGCTGCTTCATGCCGCCGGAGAGCTGCGAGGGCTTCTTGGCCTCGGCGCCCTTCAGGCCGACCAGCTCGATGAACTTGCGGGCATGGTCGGCCACCTTGGCGCGGTCCCACGACGGCCAGCGCGAGGAGACGGCGAAGGCGATGTTGCCCATCACCGAGAGCCACGGCAGCAGGGCATGGCCCTGGAAGATCACGGCGCGGTCGAGGCTGGGTCCGTCGATCTCGCGGTTGTCGACGATGACGGCGCCGTCGCTCGGCTGGTCGAGGCCGGCCAGCACGTTGAGGATCGTGGTCTTGCCGCAGCCGGAATGGCCGATCAGGCAGACGAACTCGCCGCGGTCGACGCCGAACCAGATGTTCTCGAACACCGCGGGCTGGGCACTGTCGCCGAACCGGCGTGCCAGGCCTTCGACGCTGATGAGGGGGCGTTCCATTGAGCTATTCCGGGTAGGTGACGAGCTTGGTGAGCCGCGCCAGCCCCTGGTCGAGCAGCAGCCCGACCACGCCGATCAGCAGGATCGCGGTGACGATGTTGGCGATCGAGAGGTTGTTCCACTCGTTCCACACGAAGTAGCCGATGCCGGTGCCGCCCACGAGCATCTCGGCGGCGACGATCACCAGCCAGGCGATGCCGACCGAGATCCTCATGCCGGTCATGATGGTGGGCGCCGCCGCCGGCAGGATGACCTTGAAGGCGGTGCGGAACGGCCCGACCTCGAGCGTGCGCGCCACGTTCAGCCATTCGCGGCGCACGCTTGCCACGCCGAACGCCGTGTTGATCAGTATCGGCCACACCGAGCAGATGAAGATCACGAAGATCGACGAGATGGCGCTGTCCTTGATGGTGTAGAGCGCGAGCGGCATCCAGGCGAGCGGCGACACCGGCTTCAGGATCTGGATGAAGGGATCGAGCGCGCGATAGACCAGGGGCGACATGCCGATCAGGAAGCCCAGCGGCACGGCGAACAGAGCCGCCAGCCCGAAGCCCAAAAGCACGCGGCCCAGCGAGTAGGCGAGCTGGATGCCGATGCCCTTGTCGTTGGTGCCCTTCACATAGAAGGGATCCATGAGGTGCTTCCAGATGGTGGCGCCGATATCGGCGGGCGTCGGCATCGCCGATTTCGCTCCGGTCGCCGCCGCGGCGCCGACCAGCTTGGCATATTCGGGATCGACGGCAGGCCCGGTGCCGGCCGTGGGCTGCGTTGCGATCTGCCACAAACCGACGATGGCGGCGAAGATCAGCAGCGACAGCAGCGCGGCCCGCAGGCCGAGCGAGCTCTTCAGGGTCGCCACGGGATCAGCTCCGCTTGATGGCGAAGCTGTCGACGTACTCGTTGGGCTTGGCCGGATCGAACGCCTTGCCCATGACCACGATGGTCTTCTTCGCGGGATCGGGCGGGGTGAGCCCCATCTCCTTCATCATGTTGGCTGTGTCGGTCGCGAGATAGACGTCGGCCGCCACCTTGGCGTAGTCGACATCACCCTTGAGCTGACCCCAGCGCTTCATCTGGGTCATGATCCAGACCGCGAACTGGTTCCAGGGGAACGGGTCGAAGTCGATGCGGTTGGGATCTTTCTTCACGCCGCCCAGGCCGTCGGCGTAGGTGCCGGTCAGGATCTGCTCCAGCACCGTCTCGGGCTGGTTCAGGTAGTTGGTGGGCGCGATTGCCTTGGCGATCTCCTTGCGGTTCTCCGACTTGGAGGCATAGGCCGTGGCCTCGATGATCGCCCTCAGGAGCGCGCGATAGGCGTTGGGGTTCTGGCTGGCGAACTCCTTGCTGACGGTGAAGGCGCAGCACGGATGGCCGTCCCATAGTTCCTTGGTCAGCAGGTGGATGAAGCCCACGCCGTCGAACACGGCGCGCTGGTTGAAGGGATCGGGCCCGAGATAGCCGTCGATGTTGTCGGCGCGCAGGTTGGCCACCATCTCGGCCGGCGGCACCGAGCGGATCGAGATGTCCTTGTCGGGATCGAGCCCGTGCTCGGCCACGTAGTAGCGCAGCAGGTAGTTGTGCATCGAGTAGTCGAACGGCACGGCGAAGCGGAAGCCCTTCCAGTCCTTGGGGTTGCGCTTGTCCTTGTGCTTGATGGCCAAGGTGATCGCCTGGCCATTGATGTTCTCGACGGCCGGCATCGTCCACGGCACCGGGTTCGAGCCGATGCCCAGCGAGATCGCAAGCGGCATCGGCGTCAGCATGTGGGCGGCGTCGTATTCCCTGGCCAGCGACTTGTCGCGGATCACCGCCCAGCCCGCCGTCTTGACCACTTCGACGTTGAGACCCTGCTTGGAATAGAAGCCCATCGGATGGGCCATGATGATGGGCGTGGCGCAGGTGATAGGGATGAAGCCGACCTTGAGGTCCTTCTTCTCCGGCGCGCCGCCCTGGGCAAAGGCCTCGCGGGCGGTGGCCAGCGGGAACACCGAGGCGATCGCGGCCATCGCCGTCGCGGTCCCAACCGTCTTCAGGAACAGCCGGCGCTGGGCATCGACCGGGAAGACCGCGCGCAGGACCGCGGCATCGACCACCCGGCTGAAGCGCTG
>DATGZZ010000772.1:0-4080 GCA_035296945.1 Reyranella sp. | reverse complement strand
GCACGCCCGGCTACTACAACAACGAGGGACAGGATGCCGGCCGCGCCGCCCAGCTGGCCGTCGGCTACCCGGCCGGCGCCGCGGCCTATTTCAAGTACATCGACGACTGGCGCCGGTCCGGCCGCTTCGAGGGACTGACGTTCCGCTGAAACGGCGGGCTACAGCACGCCGAGCGCCTTCAGCTTCGCGATCTCGTCGGCCGAGTACCCGGCGTCGCGCAGCACCGTCTCCGAATGCTGCCCTACGGCGGGCGCGCGGACCGGAGCGACCTTGGCCACGCCGTCGACGTGGAAGGGGCTAGACACGGTCAGGTTGGCGCCATCGGCGAACGGCACGAGAGCGCCGATCTTGCGTGACTGCTCGTCATCGGCGGCTTCATCGACAGAACACACAGGTCCGAACGTCACGCCCGCTTTTTCGAGAATTGTTCGCCATTCGGCGAGATCGCGTTTGGCAAAGACCTCGTCGAGGATCGCCGTCAGCGCTTTGGCGTTGGCGCGCCGCAATGGCTGCGTCGCAAAGCGCGGATCTTGCGCGAGATGCTCGGCCTCGATCGCCTTCAGGAAGCTCGGGAGCTGACGCGCCTCGTTGTGCAGCGCCATCAGGAACCACCGCCCGTCGCGACAGCGATAGTGGTTGGCGAGGGCGCTCGGCGTGCCGGCCCTCGGTGGTCGGTGCGCGACATGCTCGCCGAACAATCGGTTCTGCACGAAGCAGCCGTTGGCCCAAAGTCCATTTTGCAGCAGTGAGGTCTGCACGACGCCGCCTCGCCCTGTTTTTTCGCGACGGTAGAGCGCCGTGACGATGGCCGCATACAGGGCGGTCGCCGTCGGATGGTCACCCATGCCCGGCATGGACCGTACCGGCTCCGTCTCGGGCGTGACCCGCACCATGTCCATCAGGCCCGTGCGGGCCCAATAGGCGGTCGCGTCGAAGCCCGTCCGCGCCGCCTCTTCACCCACCTCGCCATAGGCCGTGATCGAGCCATAGACGAGCCGCGGGTTGACCGCGAGCAAGTCGGCGGCGGCGATCTTCAGGCGCTCGCGCACCGGCAGGGGAAAGTTGGTGACGAAAACATCGGTCGTGGCGAGCAGGCGGTAGAGAACCGCGAGGCCCTCGGGAGCCTTCAGATCGATAGCGAGGCTCCGCTTGTTGCGGGACGTCAGCTGCCACCAGTAGTCCACGGTCTTGCCGGGGACCGGCGATGAGGCCCGCCACGGATCGCCCGCACCCGGCGGCTCGATCTTGATCACCTCGGCACCGAAGTCCGAGAGAATGGTCGCCGCTGCCGGCCCCGCGATCCAGCTCGCGCAATCGATCACCCGCAGACCAGAAAAAATTCCGTCACTCATCGTTTAAAACCCTTTCAAACGCGCGATTTGCCGATGCCGTAGAATGCGGCGCAGTTGTCGCCCAGGATCAGGTCCTTCTCCCGCGCCGTGAGGAACGGGCAGTATTTGCGCACGTAGTCGAGCGATTGCCTATAAGTGCAGAAGCGCTCGACGTTGGGCATGTCGGAGCCCCACACCAGCCGGTGCGCGCCCAACTGATCGCGCATGCTTTCGGTCAGCGCCTGCGCCTCGGGGTAGGGATAGTCCCAGATGCCGCCATAGGTGATCGGGAACATGACTTCCAGCACCAGCGACTCGTGGCTGTAGACGGCTAAAAGCTCCTCGGGGAACTCGTAGCGGCCAGCCTTGGCGAAGAAGGCGACCGGCGGGCTCATCGCCAGGTGCACGCGGAGATCGCGATGGCGAGCGAGAATCTTTCCCAGCGCCACGATATGGCCCATGTAGCCCGCCTTGTCGTAGGTCGGTCCCGAGCTCAGCTCCAGGCAGAGCACGATGCCAAGCTCGGCGAGCTTGGCCCAGAACGGCGCCATCTCCTTGGCATCGAGCGGCCAGGGAAAGCCGTGGCGGCTCAGCGAATCGACGTTGAAATAGAGGCTGCCGAGCTTCAGCACGCCAAAGGCATGGTCGACCTTGGCCAGCTCGGCCTCGGTGCCGGCCTTCGCCTCGTCGACATGCATCATGCCGGTCATGCGGCCGGGATATTGCTGCTGGGCGAAGGCGTTCATCTCCGTCATCGCCCCGTAGGAGCCGCCCGCCTGCAGGAGGCAGCGATCGACGCCGGCATACATCATCTGCGCCAGCATCAGCTCGGGTGGCGCCGTCATCTCCTGCATGCCGACCGGCATGTACTGGATGACATGGTCCTCGCCCTGGTGCGTGAACTCGAGCTGGCCGAAGCGGCCGACACGGAAATCGACGTCCGTCAGCCCGCTCCAGCCCGCATCGTCAGCGCGGTACAGCGCCTTGGTGTCGGCGCGCGCCCCGTCCCGCGTGCGGAAGGTCGAGGCCGCCGTCCGTGTGATCATGCGCTGCAGGTAGCGGTTATGGACGTCGCGCGTCGGATGTCCGCAGGCGCCGATCCAGTGCGTGAACACGTGGGCGTGGCAGTCGATGATCATGCTCCCTCCGGCGGGCATGGTACACCGAACCGGCATTTTCCCGATGGTCGTCCCTAGCCAACCGCCGGGCAGCCATTAGGAAAGCAAATGCCAGAGATGATGACCTACTTGTGCTAATGTGTGCGCTACAGCGTGGAGGAAGAACCAGATGAGTGTGCGTGCAGGACGTGAGTTCCTGGCCATTCCCGGGCCGACGACGGTGCCGGACGAAGTGTTGCGGGCCATGCATCGCCCGGCCGTGGACATCTATTCCGGGCCGCTGCTGGCGCTGACCGACGGCCTGCTGCGCGACATCGCCCAAGTGTTCAACACCAAGGGCCGCGCTTACATCTACATCTCCAACGGCCACGGCGCCTGGGAGGCCGCCCTCACCAACGTGCTGTCCAAGGGCGACAAGATCCTGGTGCTGGAAAGCGGCCGCTTTGCCATCGGCTGGGGCGAGAGCGCCCGCCGCATGGGCGTCGACGTCGAGATCCTGAAGGGCGACATGCGCCGCGCCGTGCGGCCGGCCGAGGTCGAGGCGCGGCTCAAGGCCGACAAGGGCAAGACCATCAAGGCCATCCTGGTGGCGCAGATCGACACCGCCTCCGGCGTGGTGAATGACATTCCCGCGATCGGCCAGGCGGTGCGCGCCGCGGGCCACGACGCGCTGCTGATGGTCGACGCCGTGGCGTCGCTCGGCTGCATGCCGTTCAACATGGACGAGTGGGGCGTCGACGTCGCCATGTCGGGCTCGCAGAAGGGCATGATGGCGCCGCCGGGCCTGGGCTTCGTCGCCGCCAACGACCGCGCGCGCGAGGTGCACAAGAAGGCGGGCCTGCGCACGCCCTATTGGGACTGGACCGACCGCGAGGGCGACCAGCACTACCAGAAGTACGCCGGCACGCCGCCCGAGCACCTGCTGTTCGGCTTGCGCGCGGCGATGGACATGCTGTTCGCGGAAGGGCTGGAGAACGTCTTCCACCGCCACCGGCTGCTGGCCGAGGCGGTGCGCCGCGCCGTCGGCATCTGGGGCGAGGGCCAGGCGATCGGCTTCAACATCGTCGAGCCCAGCGAGCGCTGCGACACGGTCACCGCCGTGCTGATGAACAGCGGCCACAGTCCCGAGGCGCTGCGCGCCTATTGCAACGAGAAGTGCGGCGTCATCCTGGGCCACGGCATCGGCGACCTGTCGGGCAAGGCGTTCCGCGTCGCCCACATGGGCCACGTCAATGCGCCGATGATCCTCGGCACCCTGAGCGTGATCGAGGTGGC
Source organism: Reyranella sp. (assembly GCA_035296945.1). Classification (GTDB taxonomy): domain Bacteria; phylum Pseudomonadota; class Alphaproteobacteria; order Reyranellales; family Reyranellaceae; genus Reyranella. The sequence continues at coordinate 356 of DATGZZ010000772.1, read as the reverse complement.
GCTCAACGCCCTGGAAATCCCGCACGGCAAGGGCGGCGCGCAGGCCGCGATCGACTGGCTGGGCCAGCAGGTCAAGGCGTAGCGGCGATGCGCGAAAGCACCGGCCGCTTGTCGCGCCACGGCGTCGCCTTTTCGTAGGCGTCGCCGGCGCGCAGGAGCGTCGCCTCGTCGAACAGGCGGCCGACGATCTGGAGCGAGAACGGCAGGCCGCGCGTATCGAAGCCGCTGCACACCGACAGGGCGGGATTGCCGCCGACATTGAACGCCGCGGTGAGCGACGGGCGCGTGAACAGGCTGGAGTGCGGGACGGGCTCGAGCTTTCCCGCCGGCTCAGCTGTCGGCAGCATCAGCAGATC